>CAZKDW010000130.1:0-3801 GCA_964551625.1 uncultured Thermotogae bacterium
GTCTACGATTTGTTGTTTCGTCGGATGGCTTCTTGAACTACAACTCGATGGGGTCTTTGATGGGGCGACGATCCCATTCGGGACTTCGAGGAATTATCCGCCCGTTTTGCATGACCCAGCTAACTTCAGCCAGAGCGGTGATATCTTCAAGGGGATTGCGGTCGACAAGGATAAGATCTGCCAACTTGCCTGGCTCGATGGTACCCAGATCCTTCTCTAATCCTAGCACTTCTGCACCGATACGCGTTGCCGACTCAATTGCCTCCATGGGAGTGAGTCCCAATTGTGTCAAGTACGTGATCTCCTCAGGAAGCAGCGCCCAGGGGAAATCGGACATGACGAAATCAGTGCCAGCAGCAATCCGCACACCATGTTTCCTTGCCAGGGCGATGGTCTCGGGAAGCTGATCGACGCATCGTTGGAACCATCGTTGACTTTCATCCAGGTCGTTGGCATCACCCCACGGGAACTTCTCGGGCGTTGTCTTCCAACGGCTGAGGCGCTCAGCAAGATCGTGCTTCACCCACAGAGTGGGGACGAGAACGATCGATTTCTCTGCCATCAGTTGCATGGTTGCTTCGTCGATGCAGCTGCCGTGTTCGATGACATCCACGCCCGCTTGCGCAGCCATGGCCGTTGTAACGAAGTTGGCGGCATGGATGGCGACTCGTAGGCCCAAGCGGTGAGCTTCATCGACGCCGGCATCAATCTCAGCTTGGCTGAATTCGGGATGCTCCGTGCGATGGGAGGTCAGTAGCTTAATGAGATCTGCGCCTGCCCTTCGCTCTTCACGAACGGCTTGCCTCACGGCCTGAGGTGTATCTACTTGATGGACGGCACTTGGATCACCCGAGCCGTGTCCGCCCGTCATGCAGATGCCCTTGCCTGATGTGAACATGCGCGGGCCAATCATCTGCCCTCGGTCGATGGCCGTGCGTAATGCTAAATTCATGCGCGGGCCGCACACATCCCGAACCGTGGTGACCCCCGCTTGGAGTGCGCAGCGCAGATTACGTGCAGCAACAATCGTCATGTAGGCGGTTCGATCACCCTTGGGTGGGATGGGGATGAACTCCTGTGCTGAGACATGGACATGCGCGTCGATCAATCCAGGAAGCAGCCACCGCCCTCGCGCGTCAATGTTCTTGGCGCCGTCAGGAATGTGGGTTGTGTCTTCTGAGTCGACCGATACGATGCGATCATCCTCAATCACAATGATCGCGTTCTCCAAAGGAGGCGCTCCGGACCCATCGATTATTGTGGCGTTGGTGATGACGGTGAATTCTGGTTGCGGGGACATGACATTCCTCCTCGGGGCAGTCAAACGCTACTGCGCGAATCCACGAAGATCAAGTCACAGGCGGCAGGCAGCGCGGAGAACGAGAACGGCAGTTCTTCTAGCCGATCCGACGCATGGGTGCTAGCAGATTCTGGGGACAGGATCACCGAGAGGCATGTCTAAGAATCGGCGGCCACCGACATCCGTAGTGAGCACAACGCGGCCAGGATACTCGCCGCCGACATGACCAATGATCTCGGCATCGTGCCCCAGCGGGTGCTTTCGAAGCATCTCTAGAATTTGATCAGCTACAGCTGGTGAGACAATGAGCACGGCCTTGCCCTCATTGGCTACCTCTAAGGGCGAAATCCCCAGCATGTCGGACAAACCCTGCACCTCAGGACGGATAGGAATCGCTGGTTGATTCAATTCGATGGTTGTCTTGGACTTGCTGGCCATCTCATTCAATGCAGCAGCTAGCCCTCCGCGCGTGGGATCCTTCATCGCGTGAATGCCACCTACCGGAAGAATGGTTCGAATCATCGGCCAGATGGATGCGACATCAGATATGAGTTCTGTCTCCAAATGGAATTCCTCACGCGCAGCCATCAAGGCCATGCCATGATCACCCATGGAACCGGTCACGATCACAACGTCCCCTGCCACAGCACCGGCGTCGCCGATTGCAGGATCGGCAATCCCCAACCCGGTCGTATTGATGGCAATGCCGTCAATCTCCCCGCGCCCCATGACTTTCGTGTCGCCACAGATCAGCGGAGTTTCTGAACCGATTAACGTATCGGCAAAGGACTTGACGATACGATCGACGTCCGAAATGATAAAATCCTCTTCGATGATGACCGCCAAGCTCAGGGCCAACGGGCGAGCGCCCATAACAGCCAAATCATTGAGTGTGCCAGCAGCAGCCAGTTTTCCAATGTCTCCGCCTGGGAAGAAGATTGGCTTAACGACGTGGCTGTCCGTCGTCATCACCAGTTCGCCCGCAGAGGGCAAGGCGATGGTGGCGCCATCGTCCATATCTGATAGATTGATGCGTCCGACTTGCGATGAAACAAAGTGTGGCAACACATGTTCAGCCAGCAATTGCCCCATCATCGCGCCGCCGGCACCATGAAGTGGGGAAATGCGATCGTTATTTTGCGTCATGGTAGCTCACGTCCTCCGTAGCGGAACCAGATACTGCATGCGCCTTCAGATCCCACCATACAAGGTCCGACAGGAGACAGTGGCGTGCAGCGTGTGCCGAACAACGGACAATCGGCAGGCGTGGCGCGGGCTGTCAGCACATCGGCGCAGCGACAGCCAGGGATATGCTCGTCCCCCGTTTCGCCCTCGATCTGGAACCGCTGACGCGCATCAAATTGCGTAAACTCGTCACGAAGGCGATAGCCTGAATCGGGAATGGCGCCGATGCCGCGCCAGTGGACCTCTGTTGATTCGAATACAGTCTCGATCAGGATCTGGGCTGCCAGATTGCCTTCATCAGATACAGCACGCGGGAACGCATTCTCCACAAATCCTACGCCGTCACGAATTTGTCTGAGAATGAGGGCGATGGCATACAGGATATCCAAGGGCTCAAACCCGCCAACGACGATCGGTATCTTGAATGTATCCAACTGTTTTGCGTAAGGAGCCAAACCAAGAATCGTCGAGACGTGCCCGGGAGCCAGGTAACCTTGAATGTTGGTGCCAGGCAGGTTGAGCAGTACAGCCATAGCTTCAGGAATCTTCTTGTGGGATACGAGCACAGAGAAGTTAGACGGTGGATCATCGAGCAAAACCGCTGCCGTCATCGGTGTGGTCGTTTCAAATCCAACAGCGAAGAATACGACTTCCCGATCTGTCTCTCTGGCGATATGCACAGCCTCTGCTATGGAGAGGACGACGCGAATGTCGCATCCCTTGGAACGCGTCTGCTCCAGAGTCAGCCGTGTGCCTGGTACTCGCGTCATGTCGCCGAATGTGCAGACGATGGCTCCTGCTTCTGCAATCTGAACCACAGCATCGATATCTGCTGTGGGTGTGACGCAGACAGGACAGCCCGGACCTTCAAGAATCTCAACATTCTCAGGCAAGAAACGGCGCAACCCATGCTGCGTAATCGCCATCTCGTGTGTACCGCAGACATGGACAATCTTCACAGGCGTCGGAGGCGCAAGAATGGCAATGGCATCGGCTAGCTGCCGCGCTCGAACAGGGTCAGAAAGCTGAAACGGACGAGCCATTAGGAGTCTCTGCTATCTGTAGTTTCAGCTGAATCATTGAGTGATTCAGCGAGCTGATCAAACAGCTTGAGCGTCTCCTCTCCATCTTCGGCAGACAGTCGCCGAATGGCAAAGCCTGTATGAATGAGGACGTAATCGCCGGGAGCCACAGGCTCAGTTAGCGTATCCAGACGCGTTGTCGTTTGCACGCCGTTGTAATCGACGACGGCTTCGTTGTTTGTAATAGAGATCACTTTTGCTGGAGCTGCAAGACACATGTCAAATCACCGGGCG
>CAZKDW010000131.1:0-3786 GCA_964551625.1 uncultured Thermotogae bacterium
GACAGTGAAGCTCCGCAAGAGTCGAGATCACGGTTTTGCGGACACGGCTTCGTTTGTTGGCAAACGACTGGGATTTGGGTTCCTCGTGCTGCTGTTCATCATTATTCTCAGCTATTTGGGCCTGGAAATGGCACGAGGAGCCGGGTTCTGGCCTGCTGTCGTCCATGCTGTACGAAGCACAGCAACGTATCTGGGCCGCCTCTTCCACGGAGATCTGGGGCTGTCGACTTCAGGCAGTGTTACACGTATTCTCGTTCCCGTAGCACAGGTTGTTGCCGAAACGCTCCCTCGCACGCTTGGACTTCTTGCTGCATCCCTGGGACTGTCTGCACTCATTGGTGTGTTTGCCGGTGTGTTTGCCGCTACGCGGAGGAGTGAGCGGGGTTCGATCCTTGTGATCCTATCGACGGCAGCGGGGATGTCTGTTCCCAGTTTCCTTGCTGCTCTGGTTCTCCAGTTGATTGTTCTGGCAATCTTTCGAGGCCTTGGGTTGCTCGTTCTGCCCTTGGGTGGGTTCGGATGGGACACGCACATCATTTTGCCAGCGCTTGTCATTGCAGCGCGGCCCATCGCACAGACAGCACGGATTACCTATGTCAAGATGCGGGATGTTCTTCAACAAGACTATGTCCGTACGGCCTACAGCAAGGGGCTTGGACAGAGACAGGTCATTATTCGCCATGCTGTGCACAACGCGGCAATTCCCATTCTTACGACGCTTACTGTCTCGTTGCGATTTTCTCTGAGCAGTCTGCCATTGGTCGAGTACTTCTTCGGATGGCCAGGCGTTGGCTTTACTCTGTTGAAATCGATATCGCAGCAAGATGACAACACCACGATTGCCTTGCTCCTGAGCCTGGGCATCCTCTTCATTCTCGTCAACTTGCTGGTTGAACTTGCGTATCGTCTCATTGACCCTCAGATTCGTGACGAGATCCCATTTCGCCCTGCACGAAGGGGGCTTGGAAATCTTTCCCAGATTCTCGTCTCCACATGGATCAGGCTGCGAGACAGTGTGATTCGTCATCCGCTGGATGCTGCCAGATCTGCTTCCCGTGCGCTTTGGCAGGCTGTCGGCAATGACCCGCTCATCCGATGGATTCGGCAACAAGAGAACCTGTCTAGACGGCTGAAGAAGGGTCTGGAATCTCTTCACGCTAAGCGGAGTTCAAGAATTGACGTGTCCCCTGCTCGATCACCGCAGATTGCTTTGCCCACAGACATCACTGAGCCATCTCAACGCAAATTGCGACGACGACCCCGGAAGCCAGCGCATCGAGCACTGCTATTGATCGGAGGGGCGATCCTCGCGGTTCTCGTTGTGGTGGTCGTCTTTGGACCTCAATTGACGCCGCATAGTCCGTACACAACCCATGGGCTGGAGAAAATCGACGGGCAATATCGTGTCCCCCCCTATGCACCGAGCATGGTCTATCCTTTTGGCTCGGACCCTCTTGGACGTGACATCCTTAGTTTGATTCTGGCCGGAGCGCAGCAGACGCTGCTTCTGGCTGTCTCGGTGGTTGCCGCGCGTTTGCTTGTCGGGTTCTTGTTGGGTGTTATTGCCGGGTGGTTGAATGGATCGTGGCTGGACCGTTTTCTTCTGAGTGCAGCTGAGCTGATCTCGGCATTCCCCGCACTGCTGCTGACCATGATCCTGATTCTGGCGATTGGCATTCGGCAAGGTGTTCGACCCTTCGTCATTGCCCTATGTTTCATCGGATGGGGAGAAATCATGCAATTCGTGCGCAGCGAGGTGCTCACTCTGCGTTCCAGGCCGTTCATTGCCAGTGCCCATGCCATTGCCGTTAGCACCCGGCGCATTGTCATGACGCACATTGTTCCCCACATGATTCCTGCTCTTATCCCGCTCGTCGCTTTGGAGATGGGGGCTGTCTTGATGTTGCTCGGAGAGCTGGGATTCATCGGGATATTCATTGGCGGCGGCGCGTTCGCTGAGCTCTCGATGGTTGCTCCTCCCTATCACTACTCCGATGTTCCAGAGTGGGGAGCGCTATTGAGCAACGTTCGCACCTATGCCCGTTCCTATCCTTGGGTCGCCCTGTATCCTTCGCTTGCCTTCTTCATTTCTGCCTTGGGATTTAATCTGTTCGGAGAAGGACTGCGCAGCCTGGTGGACAGAGGTAGATTACAGATGAAGTGGCTGTTCAATCGCTATAGCGTCGTCCTGATCGTGATCGCGATTGTCATCCTGCAATCTGTCAACGTGAATACCGGGTCGATGGCGTATTACCTCCAGTTCTCCAAAGCATTCGATGGCGAAAGGGCGCAAGAGATTGTGGACGCACTCTCTGATCCAGCGTTCGAAGGGCGAGCCTTGGGAACGGCAGGCATGGAATCAGCAGCCGACTTCATTGCCGCTCAGTTCAAATCGCTTGGTCTGCAGGCGGCAGGAAAGGACTACACCTACTTCGATACGCGATTGCGGTCACATACGATTCTTGATGATGTGCCTCAATTGAGCATTGATGACACAGGGACTAATCTCATGTACAGACAAGACTTCGTAGAGTATGCGGGGACGAAGCGGAATACGGGGGAGATTCAAGGAGATGTCACATTCGTCATTGCCGGGGAGTTGACCCCAAACAGTTACGGAGAGGTGACTTCTCTTTTGGATATGGAAGTGTCTGATCAAGTGCTCGTATTTCTTACAGAGAGCGATGCTGCTGCGTTTGATTCCAGCTCGATCCCCATTGGCGGGATGCTGGTAATCGCTGATGAGGTGGCAGATCTCGGCCGCCGATCAACGCTGCCCACAGGTGGGCCGACTGTGAACCTGTACTCAGGGCGCCCCCTGGAGCACCAAGATTATCCCAAACTGTGGATCGGCAGAGACGTAGCCCAACGGTTGCTCGCTGGCACGGGGCGCGAGCTTGCTGATCTCTATCGTGAGGCGGAATTCCTTGGCCAGAGTGAAGTCGTGGAACTTCATACGAACGTCTCGGCCTCCATCCATGTGCAGGATACGATCTATTCAGAGACGCCGGCTCAACATGTGATTGCCTATTGGCCAGGCACAATGGGTGGGGAAGCCCTTGGGAGGCAAGGGCTTGCGCTGGATAATCGGGTGATTATGGTAATGGCGAAGTACGATGCCCCACCCCTTTCTCCTGATGGCACCCTCTATCCAGGGGCGAACGATAACGCCAGCGGTGTCTCAGTGATGTTGGAGGCCATTCGAGCCTTGAAAGAAAGCGGGTATGAGCCATACAGAACGCTATTGTTCGTTGCCTACAGCAGCGAGGGGTATGAGGGCGGCCATACTGTACTCAACCCAGATGGGTCCGAGTTTCTCAAGGCAGCTCGCGGCTTTTCATCCTCATACGAGATCGAAGCCGTTGTCCGGCTGCGCGGCCTTGGCGCAGGGGATGGAAAGGGGCTTGCTCTATCTGGCGGAGGGAATTTGCGGTTGATCAACCTCTTTGAGGAGGCAGCTGATAGAACGGGTGTGCACGCTCGCCCGGTCAACGAACTGCTTGATGTTGGCATTATCTTTCAGGACAAGAGCTTTTTGGAGGGAGGCCAGGAGTCGCCCGACATTGGCTTGACATGGGATGGTTGGGACGAAATAGCAGGCTTAGCCTCCGATGCGCCAGCGATGCTCTCATCAGAGAAGTTGGAGCAAGCCGGACGCACATTGGCTCTTGGCCTAATGATCCTTGGGCGAGAGAGAGAGTACTGATCAGGGGCAGCCGGTTCTGTTTGAAATACCTCTGAGCACTCGATTTCGCAGATGCTCTCAAAGTTCTCATCGTATCTTTC
>CAZKDW010000132.1:0-3770 GCA_964551625.1 uncultured Thermotogae bacterium
TGTCTGGGATGGATGCCAAGGTAGCAGCGGCAACGTCGGCTTTTGTTGTATCGTGTGCAGGCGTGGCCAGCTTTGTTTCGCATGTTGCGACCACGGCCAGGCCCCAGTGGTGGTTGTGGATAGCCTCTGCTGGCAGTGTACTCATCGGAAGCCAGCTGGGATCACGCATGATGGCTGATAAGCTTCAACCTCGCACGATGCGGGCCATCTTCGGATCTGTGTTGCTCGCCATTGCTGTGCTGCTTCTGATTAAGGACGTCCTGCTCGCCTAGACTGATCGAGCACATCCATTGGCCCAGCCTTCAACTCGCATCTCGATCCAGTGCTAGGGGTTGCCGCGGCTCAATCCACGGCGAGCGTGTGCTGCTGATTGAGGCTGCTGCTTGTGAGAAAGATGGCAGCATTCGCCAATCTCAGATTCCAAAGAGACATGCGGGATGGTCATTGCGTTTGTTCTGGATAGCATGGGGAGACCTTGAAACTGTCGGGAGGCAGCTGTGTCTGTGATTCGAGAAATCAACTGCCGTTCGCATGAGATCCGGCCACATTGGATGGATCAGTCAGCCTCCCCGAAAGGCGTGGAATGACCTATCTAATCATCGGAGGTGCACTGGCCTTCGGTATTCTTCTACTTGCGATTCCTAGGATGTTGGCGCGGCGGCGCGTGACGAAGAAGGCGCATGCCGACTATGCCCGCTGTCGGGGTACGCGCCATGCACGGCAACTTCGTGCGGGAATCGAGAGACACAAATTGGCTGTGCGCAGCCTTATCTTGGAGCGCGACAGAATCGGCAATGCGCTCGATTCGCTGGCTCGCGAGGAATTGAAAGAACTCAGGCAAACCCTTGAGAAGCATCTTGTCCATGGCCCGCTTGCCGAGGTTCGCGGGATTGGCCCCAAATTGCGGGATCGCATTACCGACGAATGCTTCGCAGGCACGCTGGCCAGTCTGAAGGATGCCCAGAGGGTTCCCGGTGTTGGCGCGGACATGGCGCAAGACATACGGATGTGGGTGCGGGAAACGCAACAACGGATGCCACAGCTTCTTAAGGGCGACTTCGATGGCAAACAGGAGATTCTGGACGCAGTGAAGGAGCGCCGCAGCGACCTGCTCTCTCGGCGTGCTGAATTGGATCGAATTCTCAACGCGCAGCAGGAGTTGCTTTCAACAGCAGCGGGCAAGCTTGTGTTGTTGGAACTGGTTACGCCTGCGATGTACAGGGCCGCCCTCTTGGGCGATGCGGCTGCCGCAGAGAAGGTGGCTGCGCACACGCTCGGCGCATTTCCTGAATGGGAAGCCGAGCCGAATTGGTTTCGCGATATCAGAAGGGATCCAGCTGAGGATTCCAGACAAGGAATTGCATGAAGTCGACCTTCTGGATGAGAGCGTTTCGAAAGCCTCGGGAAATTGAGCTGGAGTTTGAGCTGGATATGGATGCGAGTGACCGTCATATCATCTCGATCTTCGAGAAACACAAGAAATCCAGAATCAAGGTGCTTCATCCGGATCGGCTATGGAGCTATGGAAGGACATTCAAGCGAGAAGGCACTCGCTATGCGCTGTCGTTTAAAGCAGTCGAATCCCTCAATATTCTGAGATCCCTGCACCCGGCCATTCGCGACAATGGCGATCTCATCGTGCAATTCTTGCCGCCTGCACTGGAGTATCTGCGCACGCGCCGGGATGTCAGCGAGACGAAGACGTCTTCGAAGCTAAAGGTATCCAAGGAATCGCTGAAGCCCGCAGCTGTTATCGATTTCGATCCTGATCGCGGAGCTCATGTGACTGCCGGATATAAGCATGGCGACGCTGGCGATGTCATCCGAAAGAGCAAGCTAAATCTAACACACGATGGCGGATATGCGCGGATTGGCGATGTGTTTCACCCCCTGAAGGCGGCCAAGTCAAAGAAGGCTGAGGAGTGGATCGAGGACGAGACAACGGATGTCTCTCTCGATCATGTCCCCGAGTTCTTCTCGCGCGATCTTGTTCTGCTGAAGGGTGAGATGTCTGCTGTCCTGACGGATCGAGCTCAGCGGGTTCAGATTATTTCAGCACCCCTAAAGCCGCGCGTTACCGTAGAGCAAGACGAGCCAGGATGGCTTGACTTCGTCGTCGACTACAAGGCCGGCCGCTATGTGCTGCCAGAAGATACGATCAAGAAGACGCTCAAGGATGGTGGAACGCACGTACGTGTCAATGGATATCGATTCATTAAGGCCGATCGCAGTGCCTTGGATCGCACGCGTGATGAGATCAAGAAGCTGGGCGCTGTGTCGCGTGCGAATCGATATCGGTTGCCAATCACGCGATTCTCATCATTGGAAGAATTCATCGACAGGATTGGCGGAGCGCGCGTTCTCTCCAAGGCATATGAGTCTTTCTTAGCCAAGCTTTCTGGCTTCAAACCCAATGAGAAGTTTCGGCTGTCGGATGCAGCTGAGAAATCTCTGCTCAAAGCAGGATTCACGCTTCGACCGTACCAACGGGCAGGCATTCATTGGCTGAACTGGCTTCGTGAGAATCATCTGCATGGAGTCCTGGCTGATGACATGGGCCTGGGAAAGACTGTGCAAACGATCTGCGCTGTGAACATCGCACACGAGAAACAGGAAGTCGACCGCCCGTCGTTGATTGTGTGTCCTCGGTCTGTGGTGCCGTTCTGGGTTCGTGAAGTGCGTCGATGCGTGCCCGACATCGAGATCTTTGCATACGGAGGAGCAAGGCGAGATAAGACGATTTGGGAACATGCGGGAAAGTGCTGGGTGGTCACCACGTATGAGACACTGGCACGCGATATCGAGCTTGTGTCGAGAATTCCCTTCTACTTCCTCGTCCTTGACGAAGCGACGATGATCAAGAATCCTCATACGCAGCGAACACAGGCGATCAAGTCGATCAATGCCATGCATAGGCTCGCGCTTTCAGGAACGCCTGTGGAGAACAGACTGAGCGAGCTGTGGTCCATCTTTGATTTCCTGATCAAGGGGATGTTCGGGACCCATGCCAACTTCTCGTCTCGATATGAAGCTCCCATTGCTTCAGGCGATGAAGAAGCTGCCGACGAGTTGGCCAGACGCATCCGCCCATTCTTGCTGCGACGTCTAAAGGAAACAGTGGCCAAGGATCTGCCAGAGAAGATTGAGCTTGAGGTTTGGTGTGATCTGACAGCTGAACAGCGCTCGTTGTATGGCCAGATGCAGGACTTGCTGGCGAAGCCGCTGCAAGACGAGATCGAGAGCGGTGCGCAGGTCAACTACCAGATTAGCGTCCTCCCCGTACTCACCAAGTTGAAGCAGGTCTGTGATCATCCAGCCCTCATCACGGGAAAGATGAGGCCCTTGCTGGGACGGTCCGAGAAATTTGATACGACAATTGCCCGCATTCAAGACATCAAGGCTGCTGGCGAACAAGTTGTGGTGTTCTCCCATTTTCTGAAGACGCTGGATCTGTTTGAAGCTGCGTTTGACGATCTGGGAATCAGTAGGATGCGGATTGACGGGGGCGTTGCCAACAGGCAAGAACGAATCGATGCCTTCAATGACGGCAAGGCAACAGTCGCCCTTTGCAGCATCTTGGCTTGCGGGTATGGAATCAAGCTGACGGCGGCAAATCATGTCATCCACTTCGATCGCTGGTGGAATCCTGCAACAGAAGATCAAGCCACAGATCGCGTCCACAGGATCGGGCAAGAGAAGACGGTGTATGTCTATCGGACGCTCGTATCAGGCACATTAGAAGAGAAGATCGCTCAGATGCTTGAGCAGAA
>CAZKDW010000133.1:0-3755 GCA_964551625.1 uncultured Thermotogae bacterium
TCAAGTGGAGCCAAGTCTCTCGGTAGCTTCAACGAACGAATTGTCATAAGTCAGGTCTTCCTTTTACGCTAACTACTCGTTAGTGTTTGGCGAGGCATCATCGGTTCAGAACCCTAGCTTCCTTCTATGGAGCAGCGATTGCGCCCTGACTCCTTGCTTTGATAGAGCAGCGTGTCGGCTTGTTTGACGACAATGTCAATGGATTCCCCTGTGTGGGCAAGCGAGCCTCCAACAGAAATTGTGACAGATAGTCGCTCCCCGCCTATCATCAATCCTGAAGCTTCTACAAGTATCCGTAGACGCTCAGCGCGTTCGGCCAATTCAGATTGGGTAATTTTCTCGATCACGACCAGAAACTCTTCACCACCCCACCGACCGGCGATGTCATGCGTCCTAACATTGGATGCAAGCGTCGTAGCCACCATCTTGAGCACGCGGTCGCCGACATCGTGTCCATACTTGTCATTGAAGGCCTTGAAATGATCAATATCGATCATGAGCACTCCATAATTCCAGCCATAGCGTTCCAATTCGCTGTGTCGGGAGTGCAGAGCCATTTCTGCGTAACGGCGGTTGCCGATTTCAGTCAGCTCGTCTTGGAGCGCCAGACGGCGAAGTGTCTCAATTTCCTCTCGCATCGCCGAGCGCGCCAGATTCTCGCTGAACACCTCGATACCGCCAATGACTCTGCCCGCATTGTCCTTCAGCGGAGCCGTACGCACTAACACGGGAACGCGATGTCCATCCTTGTGGTGAAGGAATACCTCGGCTTCCCTTATCTGACCATCATCCATCGTGTGTTTGAGAGGACATGCGAGCAAACAGAGGGATTGCCCTGCCCCATCTACATGGACAAGAATGTTGTCCGCGCAACTCGATCCAACGACATCGACTGACGCATACCCCGAGATTTGCTCAGCGCCTTTGTTCCAGTAGAGGATGTTGCGGTCAAGATCAACCAAATAGACTCCTTCATGGAGTTGCTCAAGGATTGTTCGATGAAAATCGAAGCGCTTCAGTATGCTGTGTTCGTTTGACGGCACATGACCTCCTTCATAGTCAGAGCGTGTAGTTAACCCTAGAGCACTCTCTCACCACATGCATCAAAGGCTAGTACTGTGGCCAAGGACGGCTTGCTGTCTGGATAATCGTCAGCATGCATGGACCAGATCATCGAATCCACAGGCTGACCATCTTTGATGGGGCCGCGGCGTCGCAGTGTCGCTTCATGGACATATCCCAGTTTCCGTGGTACCGATGTACTGGCCAAATTGAGTGGGCTGCAGTGAATGTCAACTCGATCCATGTGGTCGATTTCAAAGGCTACTTTCGTTAGGGCTGCGGAGACTTCGGTGGCATAGCCACGATTGATATGATCGGTGTGAATCCAGTAGCCGATTTCACGTGCGTTCTCTCCCGCACGAGTATGCAGGCCACTTCCGCCGAGCACCTGCGTTTCATCACGATTGAAGATGGCATAAACATAGTCTTTGTCTAAGTCGAACATGGCGCGAAACTGACGCAGTCGTTTGATCACTTGAGCCAAGGGTTCCGGTTTGCCATCAGCCCACGGCATCCATTTGCGGAGATGCTCGCGACTGACGTCGACGGCATCTTTGATCAGTTTGGCATCTTGTGGTTGCCAACAACGGATAACGAGGCGCTCACTTTCTACTCGATAAGCAGGCCCCATTTTCTGCATAGACATGATGGAGGGAATGATACAGGAAAGGACGATGGACGTCTTAGCCGGGAACTTCGCCTTCGTCCCACATTTGGCGAATGCGGTCGGAGATATCCATGGGGGGCTCAGCGAAGGATTCGAAATCGCGCCGATCGAGCGTGGGCTGCGTCAGGTTCACGGTATCCATGGTCGGAAGCACATCGCGCGTGAAGAATCGACACAGCTGCATGTAGGAATGATCATTGGTAAGGCCGTACCAACGGTGATAATAACGCAGCGGCCGGCTCACATAGAGGAAATCGCGGGCCCTCGTCAACGCAACATAGGCCAAGCGGCGCTCCTCTTCTAGCTCCTCTTTCGATCCTGCAGCCATGTCCGAAGGCAGGAATCCGTCGGTGGCATGAATCAAGTAGACGACATCCCATTCTCCGCCCTTCGAGGAATGGATCGTTGACAGAATCAGATAATCCTCGTCTTTAGCAGGCGGCCCGGCTAGATCGGACGTTGATGTGGGCGGATCGAGCTGGAGATCGACGAGGAACTTGCGTCTCGACTTATACCCAGAGGCAATCTGCTCCAAGCTGATGAGGTCGCGCACACGGGCTTGCGGATTGTCATAGGTCTTCTTGAGCAATGTGTCATAGAACTTGCGGATGCGTTCGACCTGAATAGCCGGCTCATTGCCGTCCATTGGAGCGAGTTCTGCGATCATTGCTGCGAGCGCCTTCATTTCATCACGCGCTGCCGGCGGTGCCTTGAACGAGCTGATCGAACACGGATCATCCTGATGGTCGACTACATGCTGCAGAACCTTGGCTGCTGTGCCGGGGCCAATTCCGTCCATCAGCTGCAAAACGCGGAACCACGCCATTTCATCGCGCGGATTCTCCAACAGTCGCAGGAAGGCAACCAGATCTTTCACATGAGCGGCGTCCAGAAACTTTAGTCCGCCGTACTTGTGATAGGGAATGTTGTGCCGCGTAAGCTCAAGCTCCAGAGATGTTGATAAGTATGCTGCGCGAAACAGTACGGCTTGCTTTCGCAAAGGGATGCCTTCTTCGTAGTGCTGAAGTACGCGCTCGATGATGAATTCATCTTGTTGCGCTTCATCCTTGCATGTCACCAGTTTTGGCTGTTGCTGCGAGCGCCTCTCAGACCACAAATCTTTGGTATAGCGCTCGGTTGCTGCGGCAATGAGCAGATTGGCGGTATCGAGGATGGGAGTGACGGACCGATAATTCTGCTCGAGTGTCAGCACTGTGGTATTGGCAAACTGCTCAGGGAAATCGAGCATATTGCGTACTGTAGCGCCGCGGAAACGGTAGATCGATTGCGCGTCGTCACCGACGACCATGATGTTGTTGTGTTCCGCGCACATGCCGGCGAGGATGCTGGCCTGGAGCTTGTTGGTATCTTGATACTCGTCAATGAGCAGATAGTCGAAACGTTTACTGAGTTCGCTGGCGACATTGGGATTCGAAAGCAAGTGCACCCAATACAAGAGCAGATCGTCGTAGTCGAGGACGTTTCGTTCTTTCTTCCGGGTGACATAAAGCTTGAACAGCTCTCGCAGTTCCTTCTTCCATTCCGCGCACCACGGATACTCCGATTGCAGTACGGATTCAAGATCCTCAGATGAATTCACGCAGCGCGAGTAGATGGACAGGCACGTGCGCTTGCGTGGGAACCGCTTCTCTTGTTTATGGAGTCCGAGGTCGTGGCGAATGAGGTTGAGCAGGTCTTCGGAATCGCCTTGGTCCATGACTGTGAAGTCTTGGCGCAATCCAGCTGTTTCGTGATACGTGCGCAGTAACCGATTGGCAGTGGAGTGAAACGTTCCTCCCCAAACCTGTCCGGTGACTGATGCTCCTTGGACAGCGATGCCCGATGCCCGTCGCAGCATTTCTTGCGCAGCCCTGCGTGTGAACGTCATCAGCAGAATACGGCTGGGATCCATGCCCTGTGCGATCAAGTAGGCCACGCGATACGCCAGCGTCTTCGTCTTCCCCGTCCCCGCACCTGCGACAACAAGCAGAGGACCATCACCATGCGTGACAGCTTCACGCTGCTG
>CAZKDW010000134.1:0-3751 GCA_964551625.1 uncultured Thermotogae bacterium
GGTGCCTGAAGAGCTTGCAGGATCTCTCGCAAGCTCGTCGTCCTTGGCGTGGGCTAGAGTCGCAACAGGACATTCCAGTCACGAGGTACTCAGCTACCCTTGACGCACTCCTATCTGCCGGATCTCTCGCAAGCTCGTCGTCCTTGACGCGCCGTTCGGCGCAGGATCTCTCGCAGGCTCGTCGTCCTTGACGCGCCGTTCGGCGCAGGATCTCTCGCAGGCTCGTTGTCCGTGGCGTGGGCTAGAGTCGCAACAGGACATTCCAGTCACGAGTCGCTTATTGCCCTTGACGCATTCCCATCTGCAGGATAGCCTGATGCGTCATGGCAAAAACACGATACTTATCTCTAGCAGTGGTTCTTCTATTGATTGATCAGGCATCCAAATGGTGGGCGTCCACCGCACTGATATTCGGACAGCCCAATAACCTCATTGGCACTGTGATTCGTCTCACGCGTGTTCACAATGATGGAGGGGCGTTCGGGATCTTCCAAGGTGGGGGGACCGTCTTTCTCATTGTGTCGAGTATTGTCTCATTCATCTTGTTGCTGATCCTGTTGACGATGACCATCGACAGCAAATTGATCAAGACAGGTATGGCCTTCGTTCTGGCTGGCGCTGTGGGAAACCTTATCGATCGCATTCATTGGGGCTATGTTCTGGATTTCTTCGAAATTCGCGGATTCCCTATCTTCAATGTAGCAGATGCCTGCATTACGGTGGGGGCTGTTCTCATCATCCTGTCCATCTTGTTCGGAGGTGAACGCCATCAATCTGAAAGGTAAGTTGATTGCCTTCGAGGGCATCGACACGTCGGGCAAATCAACGCAAGCACGTCGACTCGTCAAGCATCTTTCTAGCACTGGTTACGACGTTGTTAGCACGGGAGAGCCTGGTGGAACGCCCATTGGAGACTCAGTGCGCTCCATCCTCTTGTCCAGAGAACATATGGCTTTGCTCCCATTTTCCGAGTTGCTGTTGTTTATCGTCAGCCGAGCGCAGAATACACATGAGGTTATCATGCCTGCGTTGCGAGCAGGGAAAACTGTCGTGGCTTCGCGCTATCGCATGTCGAGCGTGGCGTATCAAGGATATGGCCGCGGAATCGACCTGGCCCTCATCGAACAGATGAATGAGACAGCTGCTTGCAGTCTTCATCCAGATGTGACGTTCTTAATTGATATTCCCACCGAAGTCGCGATTCAAAGGAAGACGACGGAACAGGATCGCATCGAGGTCGAAGCGACAGCATTTCATCGTCGTGTTCGGGAAGGGTTCTTGGAGCTGGCAGAGAACGATCCAAATGCAATCATCATCAATGGCGACCGCAGCCCAGATGCGATTACGGAGGATGTCCATCAGCATCTTGAGACGCTGTTTTGCTAGGCAGCGAAACGATGGAGTAACATGAGTCAGACGTTCCTTGTGTAAGGGGGAGGATCAATGGATCTTGTATGTTTGAAAAATGATCTTGTATTTGGCGTTCGGCTAGCGAGCCACGCCTTGGGCACTCGAAGCAGCATGCCGATTCTTGCGGGACTCAAGCTTGAAATCGAGGGCAATCAGCTTCGAATGTTGGCGACGGATTTGGAGCGAGCCGTGCGTTGCGAAATTCCAATCGAGAACAAAGCAGGAGACGAATCGATCGTTCTCAACGGATCCGTGTTCAATCAGATCGCTTCCCACCTGCCTCCTGATGAGCGCATTAGTTTGACAAGCAAGTCTGAGGACGGAACATCGATCCAGGTTCGCTGTGGCGAGGTCACCTTCGATCTCCCTACGCTACCGGCAGACGACTACCCGGAAATCGCTCCCCTGCCAGCTGCAAAGACAGCCACAGTTGCAATCCCGCAATTTCAACGAGGGCTGAATCAAACCGTCTTTGCCGCCAAGAAATCTGGCCAGACAACACGGCTCAATCTAACAGGCGTTAACCTAGTACTGAAGTCTGACCACCTCAAGCTGATAACAACAGACGGATACCGGCTCGCTATGAAGACGATCGATATTGAAGACACTCGCGAAGAGGCCGAATACCTTATCGATGCCAGTGTTCTGACAGATCTGGATCGCGTCCTCTCTCAACTCCAAGCGGACACCGTCGATATCTACAAAGGCGAAGGTCAGCTGTTCTTCCAAGCAGCAGGCGTGACGTTCATGGCTCGAACGATTGCCGAGGAATTCCCGGACTTCGATCGTGTCATTCCCAAGAACAACTCGATCTCGCTCATATTCGACCGCAAGACTCTACTGGATGCCCTGCAGCGCATTGAGATTACGGCAGCTGAAGATTCGGGTGCCATCTCCATGAAGGCAATGCCTGAAGAGTCTGCTGTTGTCGTGGCTTCGTCATCACGTGATAAGGGTGAGGCAGAAGAACGGGTCCGTCTGCAGAATGTACCCACCCAGGGCATTGAGATTTCCTTCAATGCAAGCTTAGTGATTGACGGACTCAAGCATATGGCGTCTGACGAAGTGGGATTCTGGCTGGAGGCACCTCTCGCAGCTGCCCTCATGGAACCCGCTGGAGAGAAGATTCCCGCATCAGATCACGGGTTCTTGTATGTGTGCATGCCCGTTAACCTGACGTAGACAATCCTGATCAAACGGTTGAACAAAAGAAACGCCCCGAACGATTCGGGGCGTTTCTCTTTCTATAGCTGAGCAAACAGCTCTATGCGAGGGATTGGCCAACCTCTTCGCCAGCCATCTGCAACACCGCATCAATTTTCGATACGTCCTGGCCCCCTCCCTGCGCGAAGTGGGGAGCGCCTCCGCCACCTCCGCCAAGCGCTTGTGACATTGACTTCACCACGTCGCCAGCCCGCACACCCTGGATGCCCTTGGACACCTTGCACACGACGAGGGCTCGGCCCGAGGATTCGCCGGCCAAGATAATGACGGCTGGCTGCACAATCTCCTCGATCAAATCAGCTAGCTGCTTGAGCTGATCCCCTGGCATGTCGGCGCGGGCGGCAATCAGGTGGCTTCCGCCATGAACGGTTGCCGTCTTAGCGATCTCCTGCGATTGTGTCTGCAACCGTTCACCGATGAGTGCGTCCAATTGTGATGTCACTGCCTCTACTTGCGCTCGCATCTGCTCAATTGCTGCAACGGGATCGTCGCCCAACTGCTCATGCATAAGATTCTCGAATGCGTCTTGTTGCCTGAGGTGGCTGAGTACGCGATCGCCGGTGATCGCTCGAAGCCGGCGTGTTCCTGAAGCGATGCTCTCTTCAGATACGATCTTGATCAGCCCGATCTCGCCTGCGCGAGACACGTGGGTTCCTCCACACAGTTCCTTGCTGACAGTGCCCACACTGACGACGCGAACTTCTGACTTGCCTCTATATTCGTCCTCGAAAAGCCCAATGGCTCCTGATGCCGTCGCCTGTTCTAGACTGAGTAAGTCAGTACTGACAACATGATCGGCAAGTACAGCGGCATTGGCGATTGTCTCTACCTCAACCAGTTGTTCGTCCGTCATCTTTTCAAAGTGCGAGAAGTCAAACCGTAGCTCAACATCGTTGACAAGAGATCCTGCTTGCTTGACGTGCGTTCCGAGCACATCTCGTAGTGCCGCATGCAGAATGTGTGTGGCCGTATGATTTCGTCGAATGCGATTTCTGCGCGCTTCATCGACAACAAGCCTCACCTGATCGCCTGGTTGGAAGACGGCATTCTTCGTTTCGATCGCATGCACGGAAGGTCCGTGGGGCATCTTGATGACCTCGATGATTCTCGACGTCTG
>CAZKDW010000135.1:0-3739 GCA_964551625.1 uncultured Thermotogae bacterium
CTGCTGAGTAGCCATTGAGGTTGCCGATCTCCCCTTATCGAACAGAGAGCGAGCGATTCACGCACGCTTGAATCGTTTGTCGAGTTCGTGCTTGCTGTAACTGATGATGACGGGGCGTCCGTGAGGACAGGTATAGGGATTCTCCATCCTCATCAGCTCTTCCACCAATTCCTGAGCCTCAACCAATGGGATCGATTCACCCGCCTTGATAGCAGCGCTACAGGCCATCTGGCTTAGCAGGTTGTCATACAATGCATCTTTCAGATCCCCCTGAGCGACAAGCACGTCACACAGCGATTCCAGTAGCTCCTGGAATCCGCGCATGGCTTGGTAATCGGCCAGCGTTTGCGGGAATTCGCGAACAAGAAACGTGCCGCCGCCGAATTCATCAAGAACAAGCCCAATCTCTGCTAATTCTTCAAGGTGGCTGGATAAGATACTTGCCTGTTCAAAGGCCACTTCAATCCGCGCAGGCAGCAAGAAGACTTGACGGACAATGCCTGCCGGCCACTCCCTGCGTAGACGCTCATAGAGCACGCGCTCGTGGGCAATATGTTGGTCCACGATATCAAGCCCATCGGGTGTTTCGACCACCAGGTAGGTATTGTGGATCTGTCCCAAGACGCGGAGGTCTCCGCTATCACTCACTTGTCCTGCTTCATTGAGCGTCTTGCTCAATGACATCTCGCGCCTCAAATCCAATCCCAGTTGCCGTTTTCCGCCTTGTGCCGCGTGGAAGGGTGCTGATGTCGAAGTGCTCAGACCTTGCTGCGCAACACGGGCGGCCCCTGATCCTTCTCCCCCCAGCGGCATCACCACGGCTCGACTGGACAGCGCCTTCTGGAGTGCCGCTGAAACTGCATCTTGAACATTTCGGGGGTGGGCAAAGCGGACCTCTTCCTTTCGCGGGTGGATATTGACATCCACTTCATCTAGCGCCACATTCACAAAGATCATGGCAATCGGGAAACTGCCCGGTCTCAAGATGCCACGATACGCGCTGGATAAGACAAACGACAGGCCACGGTCAGACACATACCGTCCATTGACGACAAACATCTGATCGCGCCGATTCCCGCGTCGGAGGTCAGGACGGCTAATGTAGCCAGTGACTTCAATACCATCAAGTGAAATCCCAATAGGGATCATACTTTGAGCAACGTCAGCTCCATAGACCTGGGCAATTCGATCAAGCAGAGTTTCGACCTTCGGAGCTGCGAACACGTCACGCTCTCCATGACGCACCTTCCACCCGATATCTGGCCGCAATAGGGACATGCGCTGAACGACACGGTTGATATGGAGAAACTCGGTACGGTCTGCGCCAAGAAATTTGCCCCGCACGGGAACGTTGTAGAATAAATCCCGCACTTCGATCGTTGTTCCTCGGCTTCGAGCAGCAGGGGTCACTTCCAGAAGCTGGCCTTCTTCAGCTCGCAGCTCATACGCGTCTTCACTTCCCTCAGCTCTGGTGACGATGCTCAGCCGCGATACAGCTGCTACACTGGCCAACGCTTCTCCACGAAAGCCGAGAGACTGGATAACATTTAGATCCTGTTCTGTAGCGATCTTGCTCGTTGTATATCGTTCGATGGCTAGGTGAAGATCGGCCTCTGTCATACCTTGCCCATCATCGCGAATGGTAATGCCAACCTTCCCTCCCGCGATAATCGAAACCTCAATACTCTCACTTCTTGCATCAACTGCGTTTTCGACCAGCTCTTTGACAACAGACGCAGGACGGTCGATGACTTCACCAGCAGCGATCTTCTGAGTTAGGGCCTTGGCAAGACGTTGAATCGGCATACAAATGAGGCTATCCGATCTCGCCCGTTGACACAATTCACTTGCCACAAGCCCCATCATTGCGCTATCGTTCGCCGGAGGCTTTATGCACACAATTAGTATGTTGCGCCGCGCTCTCGGTTTATCCACTGACAACCAAGTGCGCAATCGAATGGAACGAATCAAAGATCTGCTTGCCGAACATATCCGGCGAGGCCCAAATAATCAGATCTTCCTCACTGACCCTGGGCTTGAGGCCATGAAACAATTCCAGGAGTTGCACGATACCGGATTAACGTTGGCTGAAGCGAGTGCTGTTCTACGCACGACGGCCTATAGCAAAGCCAATTCAGACATTGCGGTTTCGTCTCGTTCGTCCTTAAACGACAGCAAACCAAACCAAGCGACATCAGAACTCGCGTCTGCCCTGCTTGAGGAGATAACGCTCATCCGAACGCAGATCACTGCTCTTCAAGAACGACTCCCGCAATCACTCAATCATGAGGTACCGCCTGCCGATGCACAGCCATGGTGGACCTATCTAAGAGAGGATATCGATGCCACTTAACGTTCCCGTGAAGAAGAACAGCCATTTGGCTGACGTTGTCGCACAGATTGATGCGTCAGAAGAATTGAACACCCTGTGGGCTGCCGCCAACATCACAGCCATCGATCGAATGGGGATTAACGATCACGGCCCCATTCACATCCGCATCGTCACCAATATCGGATTGAAGCTGTTGCGCCTCCTCGTTGAGGGTGGCGTCATACCAAGCGCAGTTCAGCATCATGGACTGACCAACGACGACGCAGAAGTCGTTGTCGTCATGGCCTGCATCCTCCACGACATCGGCCATGTCATCCATCGCAAGAATCACGAGTTCCTCTCACTTATGCTGGCTCCCGCACTCATAGACACGCTCCTTGAGCCTGTCTATGACTTGCGCACACGCACACTCTTGAAGGGAGAGATCCTCCATGCCATCTATGCCCATCAAAAGGAGATCGCGCCGCTGACCATTGAAGCCGGTGTTGTGAAGGTCGCCGATGCATTGGACATGGAATCTGGACGCGCGCGCATTCCGTTCAAGACGGGCGCGCCAACGATTCATTCGGTTTCGGCGATGGCCATCCAAAATGTCCGCATTGACCGAGGCTCGGACCGCCCAATCAAAATTGCCATTGAGATGTCCAACTCGGCAGGCATCTTCCAAGTTGACAGTCTCTTAAGGGAGAAGTTAAAGAACTCAACGATTTCCCCCTACGTTGAGGTAGAGGCCGAAGTGCTGGAAACGGAAAAAAAGATCCTTCACAGGTACTCAATCGACTGAGAACCCCCTCAATCGCCTCAATTCGTACGTCGGGACCCTCGGATCGGCCTGCATAAAGAAATCGATCTCACAATACGCTTTGTGCCGATCTCTCAAAGAGCCTACTGTTGGCTATTTGAGAGATCGGCTTCTTCTTTCGCAACAAAAGTACCCTTTTGTTGCGAAACTTGTCCACCCGATTTCCCCATTTCGAGCCTAGGCTTCGAGCGTGAAAGGAGCCTCATGCCACTCGAAATTACTCACGAAGATTTTCTGACTCCGACCCAAGCGCTTTCATTGAAGTCATACTGCCGCAGCTGTGCTGACGAAGCTCAGCGGCAAGGCAAGAAACGACCGATCCGAGATTGGGGCATCTTACACGTTGCCCTCGATGCAGGACTGCGTGTTTCCGAAATTTGCGATCTGCAAATCCGCGATGCCATTCTTGACCGTGGCCACTCAGCTCTGATTGTTCGCGATGGCAAAGGCGGGAAGAAGAGAGGCGTTCGAATGGGCTCAGCGCTACGACAGCATCTCGCCGACTTCATTGAATGGAAAGAGAGCATAGGCGAGTCGGTTTCCGGACGAGCGCCGTTGTTTGTCTCTAGCAGAAAGGGACCGCTGACGAGAACTGCCGTTTATCG
>CAZKDW010000136.1:0-3694 GCA_964551625.1 uncultured Thermotogae bacterium
TCGCAGGAAGGGTTCCAGAATAGGTAGCCGTCTGCTCCGTGGTCCTTTGCTGCCTGCACTTGTTCGTCGATGTAGGTCTCCATGGACATGTTATCGGGAATGTATCGATCGAATGCCTGGAGAAACGGCCTGTAATTGGCATCTACGCGTGTTGTCCCCGATACCAGGGCATCCTGAATCGTCCGATAAGGATCGTCACGATAGACTTGCTCGACATAGTGAGATGGATAGACCATCGGCGAGATGAAGTCCAGGTAGGGTGCCATGTCTTCGAGCGATTGCCCGATAGGGTCTATCTTCTTGCTGTTCCAAGGCCACATGACGCGACCGAAGACATCGGCAGACAGGACGATGCGATTCCCCAGCAGGTCTTCTGCGTCGGCGAGGAATGCTGTGATAGCAGCGAATCGGTCATCATAGATCGTCTCGAGGTCTCCGCCGTCGGGATAGCGTACGTAATCAAATTGCAGCTCGTCGAACCCGAGAGAAGCTACTTCATCCGCTATGGCCAGGTTGTAGTTGCAAACCAAGGCACTGTCGCTTGGCGCCCAGGAGTCTTCCAGGCCCAGATGAGCAGTCAGCATGGGATCGTAGAACACGACCTGTCGTGCGATCAGGTAGAAGCCGCGAGCACGCAGATCGTCGAGTTGCCTTGGAAGGTCCAGACGTCCAGTTGATGCGCCAATCTCTTGAGCCAAGGGCACAGCACTGTCATAGGTAATTTCGCCATACATGTTCTTGATGTTGATTACCAAGGTATCGATCTGCCCTGCTTCTCTTGCCGCAAACACGGCATCAAGTACAGAGGTCTTGGTGAGGGCGTACGATGTCATATACACGCCGATCCGGTTATGTCCCGAAGGAGCAGCCGTTGTCGCGACATCGACAACTCCCGTGGGGAGTCTTGTGAGTCCCGTCGAATACACAAATCCTAACAACGCAATGAACAGAACAAAGTAAAAGCCCGGCGGAGTCTTCCGTTTCATATGTTGAGTGTAGACAAAGAATTGCACGCCGGAGGAATTTGTGTGAGTCGTCTGCAGGACGTTTCTCACGTCTAGAGGAGTCAGGCTGAGTGGCAGGTTTCTTCACCAAGTCTTCACGTCTCCTTCACTGCCGGATCAAGGGAGTGGGATACCGTAGAGTTCGTTATTGGGAGTGTGGTTGAGTGCTATGAGGGGCAGTTACCCCTATCAGCGGTTTC
This sequence comes from uncultured Thermotogae bacterium, assembly GCA_964551625.1. Classification (GTDB taxonomy): domain Bacteria; phylum Bipolaricaulota; class Bipolaricaulia; order UBA7950; family UBA9294; genus SPBW01. The sequence continues at coordinate 1,205 of CAZKDW010000136.1, forward strand.
AATGATATAATCCATGTCTGGTCGTGACGAAGACGTTTCGTCATGGCCTGAGGGCTTTTCGAATGACAACTAGGTGGGCTGAATGATGATGCAAAAGGAGTTTGTCTCCATGAAACGAATACTTTCATTGCTACTACTGATTGGAGTGGCCGCTTTCGGGCTTACGGCTTGTGTGCAAGACGATGCAAATGCCAATGGCAGCGATGCAACCACTGTCGCTGTAGTGACGACAGAAGAGGCAGTTCCCGTTGTTGAACCTGAGATAGCGGACGTGCAAGCAGATGCCGAAGCGGCTGATAGTGAATCGGCTCCTGACACGGAAGATGTTGCCGATGTCACTGATATCGCAGACAGCGAAGGTCTCGCAGATGGACCGCGTGGCCCGATTGCCATCCTTGGGGATGCTGACTTCACCAGTGAGAACGGTGTCGTGGGTGGAACGGGCACAGAGGACGATCCCTATATCATTGCTGCCTGGGAGATTGTCGTTCCGTCTGACGAATACTATGGCGTGCGTATTGAGAATGTCACGGCTCAGTTTGTCTTGCGCGGGATCATTATTCAGAATGCCACGGACAGGGGCGGTGCCGGAATCAGAATTGCCTTTGCTGCTGGCGGAGCGATCGAGGGCTGCTCGGTCTCTAACTCGATGCACGGGATTGAAATCATCTCATCGACTGACATCTCAATGGACAACTGTATCCTGTATGTCTCCGGGCGAGGGTTGCGAGTGGTTGGCGAAACCGAAGAGCAGTATCGGCACGAAATCGCAGCCACGAACCTGTACAACAATGCTCCCATCTACTACTACTACGGTTTGGATGGTGACACGATCTCCGGCCTTCAAGGCGGACACCTTACCGTGGCAGGCAGCCGCAATGTGACAGTTTCTAACAACGAAATCGTCAATGGAGACGGCATGATGTTCGCGTTTGTCGAGGATTCGACGATTACGCTCAACCTTGCTCACCGAACGGCGAATGCGATTACCGACCACGGCATCCATCTGTATGAATCAAACAACAATCAAGTGATCAATAACGTGGTGAAGAACAACCGATTGGCAGGCATTCAGCTCACGCTGTCAACGGGAAACAGCATCATTGACAACTTCGCCTATGTGAATGACACGGGGATCCGGGTTCTGGCATCGGATGACAACATCATCCGCGGGAATGACGTCTATGCAGATGTCACAGGGATCAGCCTCCTCGGTGGGGCATCGGGCAATTCTGTCATTGGGAACATTGTGCACGACGACAACGAGCGTATGGCACAGGGAATCTCTCTTGAGACGGCTTTCTCGAACACGATTGACAGAAACCTTGTCTATGGAAGCGAGATAGGCCTCATGTTTGAGGTGCAAGCGTCGGGCAATACAGCATCGAATAACTCCATTGTTTCTGGCGGCTATGGCCTGTATGTGTCGGGAACAAACAATACCATCGAGTGGAATCTGGTGACGCAGCATTCTCGGGGTATTCTATTTCCCGAAACATTCCAACGCTCAATAACGCAAGGGAATACATTCCGAGGCAATGTGCTCGCAGATAATGGCAGCGGCCATATCTATACGAACATGGATTCAACGGGAAACTGGTTTACGGAAAACGTGTTCTTGAACAACGCGTCCGCTCTGGTTGCAGATCAAGGGACGGACAATATTTGGACCAAGGATGGCGTGGGTAACTTCTGGGGAGTTAACAGTGTGACCGACGCAGATGGTGATGGGATTGGCGATTTCCCTGTGACCGTCTATCCATCGGGAGTCGATGACACGGCGCCGCTGGCCTATATCAATGCCCGTGACTTGGGATTGGGTATCGTGGGGACGCTCGATCTTGGGACGACGACAATTGAGACAGGCGACGGAGATGAGATTCAGGTTGCTGCGTATGTGGCAGATGAGCCGTACGAACGCGCTGTCGGGTTCCGTGGATTCCCTTCAGAACTCATCAGCGGATTCCCAGGCATCCTGTTCATCTTTGACGCTGAAATCGAAACGAACTTCACGATGTCCACAGTTCCCTTTGATCTTGATATTGTCTTCTTCAATGCCGCAGGAGAATGGGTTGGCAGCACAACAATGACAGCCCAAGCCACGGCCTTGTACACGGCTGGAGCACCTTTCCAGTACGCATTGGAGCTGCCGAGTGGATCATTGGAGGAATTTGGGATCGATGCGGACGCTACGCTCGTGCTTCCCTAATTCGGCGATGAACAAAATTGACGCCGTGATTTTCGACTTAGATGGAACGCTTGTTCGCTATCACGGCGTTGATTTTGAATCCAGCTGGGGGGCGCTCGCTGTTGCAGCCGGTGTGGGCGAACGCTCCCAGCAATTGTTTCGCGAATACTTCCCGCGAAGGGATGCCTATGCAGAGTGGGCAGTCAAGGAAGCGTTGCTACTCAAGGGTGTATCCGTGAGTCACGTTTCCAGCCAGCTCTTCCCTCCGCCCTATGCCAAGGGTGTGAAGGAGGCGGTTGCCA
>CAZKDW010000137.1:0-3656 GCA_964551625.1 uncultured Thermotogae bacterium
CGACGTGCAAAATCAAGCAATCCGAACAGAATCAGGATCAAGGTGATGAGCGCGAGATAGCCAATTGGCTTCTCCAAGTCGCCCGAAATGCGATCATCGGTAATCATGTTGAGGAGATAGAGCACTCCCTGACCGACGTAATTGGCGGCACTGTCGATATAGGTTAGGCTCTTGTCCAAGGCCGAGGATGCTTGCTCTTGGACTTCCTCTGAAATCAATGGTGCATCCTGTGCAAATGTAGCGATTGAAACGACACACAGCATGGCCAAGATGACGACGAAAATACCGAAACGTTTTGACATGTTGGAACCCCCTTTCCAGATGTTGAGTTCTACTTTAACACGCGGACACTACAAATGAGAAGATGCGGATGTCTCACTGAAGCGGCCCAAATGGCTTGAGTGGATGCTTCCCGTGTGTCCTTGGCAGGCGGTCTAGGTGCTAGCCGCTCCAAGTTTGGAATCGAGATCGTGCTGGTGCATTTGCCGGCGGAGGATAACGAGCATCCAGCCAGTAATCAGGGCGGCTGTGATGTCGGCAATGGGAAACGCGATCCAAATGCCTGTAAGTCCAAAGAAACGAGGCAGCAGAAGGATAAGCGGAGTTAGTAAAATGACCTGCCGCAACAATGCCAGAATGAGTGCGGGAACGGCTTTGCCCAAGGCTTGATACATTCCAGAGGCTACGACCTGAAAGCCGACAGTTGAGAATCCCAGGATGATGATGCGAAGGGCCGGTGTCCCCATGGATATAACTTCGGGATCTCGAATGAATATGCGAAGCAGCACTGCAGGAATGGCGATGAGCAGTATGGAAGTGCCTACAGACATTACCGTTGTGACGATGTTGGACAGTCGAACAACCTGCCGTACGCGTTCTTGATTTCCCGCACCGTGATTGTATCCGACAATGGGCATCATTCCCTGAATGATTCCAAACATGGGCAGGAATAGGAACATGATGATGCGGTTAATGACGCCGAATGTGACAATAGCAATGTCCCCTCCGTACGGTGCCAGGCTTCTGTTAAGGAGAATCATCGTGAATACACTTGCAGCCGAGCGAAGTCCGGAGCCCGAGCCAACGGCACTAGCCTCCCTGACTATTGGCCAACTTAATCGAAAATGGTGCAATTGCGTTCGTAGCGAGCTGCGTCCTTTGGCGAAATAGTAGATCAAGTACATGACGGTCGTTGCTTGAGCGAGAACAGTGGCCAATGCAGCTCCACGGATCCCAAGGTCGAAAACATAGATGAACAACGGATCGAGTACGATGTTTAGCGCGGCGGAGATGACCATGGTCCACATGGCGACGCGGGCATTCCCCTCAGCTCGAACAACCGCAGAAGTTGCCATGGCAAACATGAAGAACGGCGTACCGAGCAGGATGGTCCTTGAGTAGTCGAACGCATAGGGCAGAATTCCTTCTGTTACTCCGAATAGCCGTAGCAGCGACGGCAGGTACAGGCTACCGAAAACGCCGATAGCAGCACTGAAGATGATGATCAGAGTGAATAGATTGCCGAGCGCATGTTTGGCTTCTTCATGCTTACCAGCGCCTAGGCGGCGAGACACAATCGATGAGCACCCAATGCCAAACATCTGCGCAAGCGCCATTACAAGTATCTGGATAGGGAAGGAAATAACGATTCCAGCGATACCGAGTGAGCCTACACCTTGCCCCACAAAAAACGTGTCTGTCAGATTATAGAGAGATTGGACCGCCAATCCCGCCATGGCTGGCGCTGACATTTTGATCAGAAGTGATCGGATCGGGGCAGTGCCCAACTGTGAGCTATGATCGGTCATGTGAACACTCCAATGCCTAGACAAGAATGGACTCCCCGCGAGGAGGAGTCCTTCAATTTTACTCGAAAGCCCAAGGATACGAAAGCTAAGGGGCCTCGCTTGTCCCAAGGGAATCGGGATTGAAGAGGTCTGCAGCAAGCTCATCAGTCGCGATCTCAAGGATTTCGGATGTGGTGGTCCGCCCCAAAATAAGCTGGTTAACGATTCGCTGCGTGGTCACATAGACATCATCTTCCTGCGACACGTAGCTCTCATAAAATACCTCGTAAAACGGCAATCCGCTGACTGCATAGAGAATGGCTGAGATTGGGCGGAGTTCGACTGGATCTACAGTGACAGTGACTGCTTGGAATGCGACGGTGAAGTCGATGGCAACCAAGTCAATTTCCAGCGTTTCGACTCCATCTTCTGAAGTTGCTGTTCGGTGTTCGCCAATTGTGTAGGAGTCAGCGAATCGAATACCACTTGTCTGTGCAACAGCGGCATCACCAAACACCTGTGTGGTGGCGCTGGTCTTGATTGGGAAGTCGAGATCTGGACCATAGAAATAGGTTGCATCTGGTGTCGACAAGAAGATCTGCCCTGCGAGTTCCTCGGGCGTATCGAACTCTATTCGGGTGTACGAGCCGTCTTCGCCATCAAAGAATGACAGCATCAATTGGGCTTCGCGCGTTTCGTCGGGCGTCTCGGACAGGATGCGAATCGAAATCTGTGTCACGGAATCATCGAAAAACCGAGCCTCATCCAGGGTTGTGAGAAGCTCGATATCCGATAGATCCTGAGCCACGAGGTAGTGTGCCGACAGAGCAACAAGGATGGCCAACAAAGTCAGTATTCGTTTCATGAGAACTCCTTTCATCACTATCTATACACTCTGCAAGGCCTTGACGATTTCAATACGTGAATTCCTCCACGACGGGAAAAGGGCACTAAGCAGTGTAGAAAACAGAACAGTCAATATGGGCATGGTCATCGCCTGGAGAGTCAGGCGAAGCTGAATAGATTGCGGAATGGCTGCTCCAGGTGGTGTCCACGTAAAACCAATGGCATTGAAGCCAAGAATGAGGGCAACACTGATCACTGAACCAAGCGCCGCACCGAGTAGGCCAAGGAAGGCAGCCTCAAGCAAGAACGAGCCAAAGACACGTCCTCGTTCAGCACCAATCGCGCGCAACGTCCCTACCTCACGGCTTCGTTCTAGGAATGAAATGGTCAACACTTCCAACACGCTGAAGAAGACGAGGATCGCGATGCCCACCATCGCCAAGCCGGAGAACGCCCCATAAAAGGACGAAATGGATTCATAGGAAGGATTCAGCTCTTTCCAGGTGCGTGCAACCAGAGGAAGACCGTTTGCTTGAAGACGCTGCTGAAGGTCAAGGACAAAGGCGTCTGCCTTATCCAGATCATCGGTACGGATCAGAATGCGCTCAACGCCATCTGTCTTCAGCAAGCGCTGAACAAAACTGATGGGGAACAGGCCGAGTTGCTCCTCCAGCTCCTTGAGGGCGTAGGAGATCTCGCCGGACACCACGACTGTGGCGGCGTTGAAGTTGCCTGACACCGTTCCAGTAGCAATGTTCACACGATCGCCTGGCTCAACGCCTAGCTTTCTTGCCAAGGAGACGCCAAGAACTGCCTCGCGATCCGATGATTCTTCAAGAGGGTCACCTGACGAGACGATGCACTCATAGGCCTGAACATCACTGCAAGGAACCACGCCGCGACCGATGATGAGGGTGCTCCCTTGATCATCGCCTACCAGGCCTGCGAAGTTGAGTTGCCAAGAAATACCGAGAACACCAGGCATGCTGGACACAATCTCCACGACTTGATCCAGCTGATCCG
>CAZKDW010000138.1:0-2156 GCA_964551625.1 uncultured Thermotogae bacterium
GTTCGCGGGGCGATCACGCCCGAAATGCAGGAGTACGAAATCGCTCCCTTCCAACTGGCCTATGACATAATGTTGCTCATCGATGTGCGCGATGCCTCTGCCTATGAGGAGAATCACTTGATGGGCGCCATCAATATTCCTGCGGACGAGTTGGCCGATCGCATGGACAGCCTGCAGAAAAGCGCTAGGATCATCGTGGTTGATCAGGCTGGCGAGGCTGCGGATGCAGCTGTTCAGATGCTGCTCAATGCCGGCTACATGTCCTCTTTCTACTTGCAGGGGGGGCTGAGCCGCTGGGTTGATGTCCAGGGCGATCGGTATATGGTCAAGGCAACACCCCTCCCGCCTGCAAGCGGCAATGTGACGGTTGGCTCAAGCGGCAGACCGTATGATCAGGGGACGCTCCGGTCGGAATTTTATGTCTTGATCGATCTGCGAGATGCCGAAGCCTATGCAGCAGGGCATCTGGAGGGCGCCATGAATATACCAACCGCGCAATTACCTCAATGGCTGGATCGCTTTCCAGAAGAGAAACGGGTCATTGTCTATGATGATGATGGCGCGCTCACGGCTGCTGCCTACCAGATCCTGGATGAGGCAGGATTCGCGCAGCCGAGAATCTTGCTCGGCGGTTTAGACGAATGGATCTACCAGTACGGAGAATCTCACCTCATGCAGAACTAAGGACAACCGCGTGCCTACGCGGCAGCGTTTGGCTTCATGGACCTCATCCCAGTGGCGGCTAGCTGATAGCTTAGATCCCTGACAGAGCATCCGTCTGAAATTCGATTGCGCCATCCACCATCGTCAACAGAACGTCGATGTCAGTAAGCGCTGCGACATGGGCATGAAGCGGGTCGTCAGAGAGAACGACCAGATCAGCCAACTTGCCGACTTCGAGGGTTCCCAATTCATCCTCTCGATGCAGCATGTACGCTGCTTCTATCGTCATCATCCGAAGACCTTGCCAGGCTGTGAGTAACTGGTCTTCTGGTAGAAGGCCGCAGGGTTCCCATGCTTCGTACGAGTGAGAATGATTGGCCGGGCTCACAAGCGCCTGGAGTCGAAACAGTGGATTGATTGCTTCTTCGGCGCACCACGGCCAGTCGGAATCGGCAGTGACATGGGCTCCTGTGGCTGTCAGATCTCCCCATCGGCGAACAATGTGCTTGAACGCTTCAGGCAACAGGTCTTCATAGAAGGTCGTGAAGCATGGGGACATCGACTCGATAGCCGCCACGATGTCTAGATCGGTGTATTGAGACAAGAGATCATCCCGGATGAACAGATTGTGCAGGATGGTATGTCGTAAGGGATTGCTACCGCCCTCCAAGGCTTCTGCGATAGCATCCAGCGATACTTGGACACCGCCATCGCCAATGGCATGAATGGCAACGGGGAAGCCCCACGCGCTAACGGTTCGTATGACGTCTGCCAACTCAGCCTGTGTAAACAGCGGGCGATTCGCTCCATACCATTCAATTCCTCCGGGAGACAAGACAGAACGAAGTCCGGGCGTGAATGAGATGCCAATGAGATCGTTCCCGCAAACGGATGTTTCAGAGAAGATCTTGATCCCGCCGATTCGCAGGTGTGGAGCGATCTCTGTAAGAGGGTTGGCGCCTGCGTACCAATGACCGAGAACCTCGCCGCAGCTGGTGTTATAGATGAGGTACAGGCTGAAGCGCACTCGTATGTCGCCCTGCTCGGCCATCTGGATGTAGTCGGCGAGCTGTGTCGGCGTTGTGTACATGTTGGCTGCCGACGTGATCCCATATTGGAGCGCAAGCGTTTGGGATTCGATGGGTGAAAGGCCTGCATTCCAACTGTCATTAAGTAGATGCGTGTGAGGGTCAATGAAGCCAGGGTAGACGGCGGCTCCATGCAGGTCGATAAGCTGCGTATCTGGACCTGCCATAGCCACGAGGTCAGAACTATCACCCAATGCCAGGATCCGATTTCCTTCAATAGCGATGGCTTCAAAGACGTCATCCTCTGCAATCATGGTTGCTACGTTGCCATTGAACAGAATGAGCGAAGGGAATTCGCCTCCATAGACAAAATGCGCGCTTGCCAGCAGGACAACGAGTGTCAGGGATAGTCGCTTGATCTTCACGACGCCTATCCTAGAAGGGCGACAACCCCAGAACAAGGGC
>CAZKDW010000138.1:2256-3640 GCA_964551625.1 uncultured Thermotogae bacterium
TTCGTAGTGCTCCTTGAGTAGATCGACTAGCTGGTGCACGGTTGATTCAGGATTGCCGATCTTAGCAAGCGAAATAGGATCACCGAACCGCATGAGAATGGGACCGCGATAGACGACGGCATTCTTGAACCGCGCCAGCGGCCCCGTTTGAATATGGGCATAGATTCGCTTGTTGGAGCAATTCTCCTCACGGTAAGGCAGCAGATAGACGGGGTTCTCCCCCGGCGATTCCTGCAATTGTTTGATCAACGATCCGATGCCGGCGTACCACTTGCGATCCCTCATCTTCCCTCCGCCACCGGGGCAGATGATGGCGCTGCCACCGTTACGGATGTAGTTAGCTCCACTCGCAATACTCGTGCGATTGGCAGCTCGAACCTCTTCGGGGTCTGGCATGTCGTGTATCAGGGAAAGAAGCCTGTAAACCAGCACGCGTTGCCATCCGCTGCGACGCCATTCAACCCATGACCGAGTGAGGGGTACTTCCATCGGGAAAGCGGCAGCTCTGAGAGACGGCAACAAATTACACACGTATTTGGAGGAGAAAATGCGAAAATCAGATCGATTCACGCTTGCAGCTGCAAGGAAAGGCGTGAACAGGGATGGATGGTTGCCGAAGAAGAGTACCGAGGCATTTTCTGCGATTTCGTGAACCGTTGAAGGCAAGTCGATGCGCCAGGGAACGGTGAGAGTGTCGAAGAATTGCTTGCAGCCTAGGTGAAGACCGTTTGTTGCCATGCAATCCTCCAAGTGGCTTGCGAAATCTAGGAATCCGCGAACTGGATAGATCTTTTCTAGAAGAGGCAACAAGACGTGCAGGAACCGCGATGTCTTCCTCGCATTCACATAGGCGTCATGCAGCTGCTGGGCATCACCTTCTGAATAGGCGAACTTCAAGGCATCCAGAGACTCGTGAAATGAGTGGTTAGTTGGCATGACTCAGTGTCTCGGAAAGAAGAGCGAAGAGCAAACGAGGACAGCGTTTGTGAGCTAGCTTGAATCGTTCTTTGACGATGTGTCTGTACCTTTGGACTTGCCGGATTTGGATTCCGAAGAGGAATTGGCTTCCTTGGATTCTCCAGAGCCTTCATTCGAAGATGCTTCCGAACTGTCCTTGTCATTCGATCCCTTGGTGCCTGCTTTCGACTTCTTGTTGGCACGATCGGTCTTGTAATATCCGCTGCCCTTGAATTGAACTGAGACGCGGGAGGGTAGGCGATGAAGCTCTGTGCTCTCACACAAAGGGCATGTTATGGTGTTATCGCTTCGTTGTTGAAGGACACGAAACTCATGTCCACATTTTTCGCATTCATATCGATAAAGCGGCATCTTGTAGAACTCCTTCTTAGCTGGCCAAGCGGAAACTGAAAACAGCGACAGCAAA
>CAZKDW010000139.1:0-2342 GCA_964551625.1 uncultured Thermotogae bacterium
TTGCGACGCTACATCCCTCTTTCTGTAGCGTCGGGACCTGTGCCCGACGTTGAGATGTCTATTCCTGACATAGTTTATATAGCCAGCACAACAAACACGTCGATTCGCCTACGGCTAATCTCCGCTTTCCTCCCCCCAGCAAGCTGATGGGTATCCAGCAGAGGGCTTTTATTTCTCTTGGGCAGGCGCATCCGTTGGGGAGCGTTGTGCATAGGAGTGACTCACGCAATACCTGCGGGCTTGGTTCTTGCGGGGGTGCTACTGAGAAGGGGAACTCTTCGAGTTCCTTGGCGGCTTTTCTTGGCAGACGCGTCTGTTAGGGATGCGCTGTTTATGGGGAACAAACCAGCTTAGGGTTGCAGATGTCGCTGGAAGAAACGGGCAATGCTACGCATTGCTTCCGGGAATCGCCTGAAGCGATTTCCAGGGTGGGTGACCAATCGAGATTTAGGCCTGCAAATGGCGTTCGAAGAACCTTTCAATTGAGGTGCGATGATGTCCAGGAATGAGGATGTGATGATTGCCCAAGGGCGAGTGCAAGAGTTCGTCGATGGGTTCATCCATCCGCAGCCGGAGCTGGGTTCGGCATAGGTCCGTGCGGAAGTCTGTGTTCTCTAGGCTGCCTTCGCGAACGAACAAGTGATCCAGCCGCTGGCCACCCAATCGGAACATTGTGTAGGCACCCTCAGGGAACGTTCCCGAGATCCCGATGCCGATACCGGACTCAAAATGCGTGTACACCGTGTAGTGCATGGCCATCGACAGGGGGCACATGCAGTGAGCCAGTCCGACAACCTGGTTCTCTGCGTCGATCGACGCGATATTCCCCATGAATGCCACTTGGTCCGAAAGCAGCGAGGCAATATACAGGGAGAATAGGGTTTGCAGATCGCCTTCGCACCCAGCGGGAATTCCCTCATCATTGAGCCGCGACAGGGCATAACAGCCTGTTGTATGCATGTCTGTGACCAGGTCAAAACAACGAACGCTACAGGCAGCGAGTCGATACTCATCAATGAGAGCACGCAAGCCTTGATACACTGTGACAGCCTCACGAACGTCTTCCGCATTCGGGCCGATGATGGCTGTGGCCTCTCGTGTAAAGGCAGCCAGTTCCTTGCGAGATACTGTGGCTGAACGAATACGGTCCATCAATTCCGTGATGTCAACGTTGATTAACTCGACAGCCAAACGTCCCTTGAGAAACGCCGAATCGACATCGGAGGCAATAAGCCATTCCGATGGTTCGCCGATGACGCCAATGCGACTGAATCGCAAGGTCTTCCAGGCAGAGGCAAGGACCAGCTCAAGCTGTAATTCAGGAACGATGTTGGCAGCGTCTCCAAACAAAATACGTCCCTCTCCGCCGTCTCGGCGGATGCGAGCCAGAATCTCTAGCGATGCGGGCAGAGAGTTGTGACCAGGATGCGCGATGAGGAGCGTTGGTGCAGGTAGTTGAGCGACCGTCTTCAGAACCTCTCGCTCCACACCACCCGTCAGAACAAGAATGACAGCCAGGCAATCGCCGGATGGCTTCGTGACCTCTGCGATTTCGAAATCGGCAGTGACTCTCAGCTCGTCAAGCAGCTTGGTTCTCAGTGCTGCCAACTCGGCTTCTCCATGAAGGGTTGATGCGTGCGTCAATACCTCTATCCTGTTCATTGCCCCATAGTATCAACCAATAAGTGGGACAAGCGTCGTATTGTTTCAGTGGAAATCAGACACCTATCACGTATCTGCTGGCCAATGTCCTCATCGATAAGGGCGATTCTCCAATGACCGGGTACCCCATGGCATCGGATTGCTGAATGGTTGCCGTCTGCTCCAGACTTGCTGACAATGGGATGTTGAAATCGGGAGGATTTATGACTTTCTTGATGGGCGAGTTTCAGGGAAATCCGGTGTGGCGGTGGCTTGTAGCTGTCGGCATCTTGCTGTTTGTCGGGTTCGTTTTTCGGATTATCCTTCGATTTGCGGTTCGGCGATTACGAGCCATCGTCATCAAGACGCCGGGCCGATTTGATGATCTGCTTGTTGATCTTCTTCAGAAGACGCGATTCTTATTAATCTTCATCATCTCTTTATATGCGGCTGCTTTGGTATTGACGTTGCCTCAGTGGGCTGAAACAATGCTTCGGGGAATCTCTATCGTTGCTTTCCTATTCCAAGCAGGCTATTGGGGCAACGCCTTTGTCGAATTCTGGATTCGTCGAAGTGTGAATCGCCGCTTGACAGACGATGCAGCCACAGCGACGACGATGTCGGCTCTCGGTTTTGTCGCCAAGATGGTGATCTGGGCGATCGTCATCCTGGTTGCATTGGACACCTACATTGATGTCACG
>CAZKDW010000139.1:2442-3616 GCA_964551625.1 uncultured Thermotogae bacterium
GAGCGGCGCATCGCATTCTCAGTCGGTGTGACGTATCAGACGACGCCAGACCAACTAGAAGAGATTCCTGCGCTGATCGAAAAGATTATTTCAAGCCAGCCGGGCGTGCGCTTTGATCGCAGTCACTTCAAGACACTTGGAGACTTCGCGCTTCAGATTGAGACTGTGTACTACGTTCTAGCCCCTGATTATGCAGCCTATGTGGACGTTCAGCAGGCCATTAACTTGTCCTTGATGCGTGCATTCGCTGAGCGCGGGATTGAGTTTGCCTACCCAACACAGACCGTGTTTGTGCAGAGAGATTCAGCAGAGCCGTCGGAGTGACCGTTCTCTAGCTGACGGATCAGAATGCCGCACTTTTTTCGTTCCTGGGCTAGAGGACTCATTCGAACTCCGTTAGATGGCTAATGGCCAACTGGTATTCCCTGCCCAATGAAACTTTAGCGTCGCTGCTTGATCAGCACGCGTCACAATTGTCAACGAAATTGTCGATTTCCGTTGCTTTCCCCTCTAGGCAAGAACACGTTGCGCGAGTTCGAGGCTTCTACGCTGGACTCTAACACCACTACCCGATGAGCCGCCTGATGATGGTGCGATACAGAATTAGTCGGTGTCTGTGTTTTTACGTATTCGCAGAATCGGTGTGATACTCAGGCACAGCTGGCGAAAGAACTGTAATCAGGTAAGAGGAAGCATCAAGAGGAGTGGCGGCATGAATGCAGTCTGCGGGGATCTGGATCATGTTTTGCGGGCCCAACACGAACTGCTTGCCGCCCATGGTTAGGCTCACCCTGCCTTTCAGCACAATGATGTATTCATCAGACTTATGCGAATGTGCGTCCATCGGCTGGCGATCAGAATTCCGGGCCCAACACTCCAGGATCTGATAGAGTTTGTCATCGGATGAGACGATGTTGGCAATCTCCCAGCTGCCGGAAATAAGCGTTCCTGCCCGCGTTCTTGAAACCGGAGGTGCGCTGGCCGTACGAGTCTTCTTTGTTCCCAGCCTCGCCTGTTTGAGTACCTGCTGAACCTCAACCTCGGACAGCTTGCCTGTGCTAACAAGGAGGCTGCCAATAAGATCGACCATATGGCTCTCTTCTAGTGTGGTTCTCAAAATGGCATTCCCGATCTCTTTGATCGAAAGTCCCGTAAGCCCTTTCTCGGTCTTCAG
>CAZKDW010000140.1:0-3612 GCA_964551625.1 uncultured Thermotogae bacterium
GTAGCTGTTTCACCGTTGCCGTCAGAGATGATGTAGGAGAAGGCATCGACACCATTGAAATCAGGCGCGGGTGTATAGGTAACGCTGGTGCCGTTGTGAACAGCTGTGCCGTTTGACGGTTGCGTTGCGGATTGGATGGAGATGGCATCACCATCAGGATCAGTATCATTGTCTAGAACAGGGATCGTGACAGGTATCTCTTCGTCTGTGGAGCCAGAGTCATCCAAAGCCGTCGGAGGATCGTTGACCGCGGCTACAGCGACAATGACGTTGGCCGTAGCGGTTCCGCCGCTTCCGTCAGAGATGGTGTAGGAGAAAGAGTCGATGCCGTTAAATCCAGGGTTCGGGATGTACGACACGCTCGTGTCTGTGGCGATCACGGATCCATTGTTTGGGCTTGTTGTCGATTCCACGAACAGGAAGTCGCCGTCTGGATCGGAGTCATTGGAGAGTACGGAAATAGACACAAGTGAATCTTCATCAGTGATAGCGCTGTCATCTTGTGCCGTAGGAGGATCGTTGACCGGCATCACGTCGATGGTTACGGTGGCCGTATCCGCTCCACCATTGCCATCTGACACGCGGTACGTCAGCGCATCTGTTCCGTGATAATTCGGATCTGGCGTGTAGGTGATGGTCGTTCCTCTGTTCTCAGCAGTCCCATGATCTGGTTGTGTGATAGTCTCGATGAGTAGCCCATCCCCATCAGGATCCGAATCGTTGAGCAGGACCTCGATGGAGATGGAAGATTCCTCGTCTGTTGCTGCCGTATCGTTCTCGGCATTCGGAGAATCATTGACAGGGATTACTGTGATGGTCACTGTGGCGCTGGCTGTACCGCCGGCTCCGTCAGAAAGCGTGTAGGTGAAGGAGTCAATGCCAGTGAAATCAAGATCCGGTGAGTACGTTACATCGGAACCATCATTGATGACGTCGCCGTTGCTCGGCTGAGTGACAGACTGTACCGCGAGATCGTCTCCATCAAGATCGGAATCGTTTGCCAAGACATCAAGCGTGATGGCCGTATCTTCCTGCGTGTTATCACTGTCATTCTGAGCTGCCGGAGCGTCGTTGGTTGGCAGCACGGTGATGTAGACGGTTGCTGTGTCGTGTCCTCCATCACGATCGCACACTGTGTACGTGAAGCTATCTTCGCCGTTGAAGTTGACGTTCGGAGTGTACGACACGCCTGTCTCGTTGTTTACGGCTGTGCCGTACTCAGGCTGCTCCACGGATTGAATGAATAGGTCATCGCCATCAGGATCGGAGTCATTTGCGAGGACATCGATATCTATAGATGTGTCCTCATTGATGGTATCACCATCATCCAGAGCGACAGGGACATCGTTGTCTTCGGATACGGAGACGGTTACCTGTGCGACTGATGTGCCTCCGTTCTCATCTGTGACGGTATAGCTAAACGTATCGGTTCCATTGAAATTGGACTTGGGCTCATACGTTATGTCGGTTCCTGTATTTGTTGTGGTTCCGTGTTTTGGCTGTGTCACGGATTGGATGGCGAGTCTATCGCCATCGGGATCGACGTCATTATCCAAGACATCGATCGTCATAGGCGTGTCTTCAAGCGCAGTTTCAGAATCATCCTGCGCGATGGGCGGATCATTTACGGGAGCTACGAAGACGGTGACTATTGCTTCTGCTTGGCCGCCATTTCCATCTTTGGCAGCATAGCTGAAGGATTCGCTTCCAAAGAAGTCGGGATCAGGAGTGTAGGTGATGCTGCCACCATGATTGGCAACGGATCCATTGGATGGCTGTTCGACCCAATCTACGGTGAGTACATCGTCGTCAGGATCCGAATCATTAGTGAGGACGTAGATCGAAACAGGTGTATCTTCTTCTGCCTGGGCCTCGTCATTGGAAGCCTGCGGCGCATCGTTTGTGGGCCGAATGATCAGTGTAACGGTTGCGACATTGGAATCCTTGGTGTTCGTGCTGGCGTAGTACGTGAATTGGTCGCTTGTGGTTTCACTTCCGTCGTGAGAGTAGACAAACGATCCGTCATCGCTCAGCGTCAAGTCTCCGTTCGATACACCTGAAACAAGTGTGGCTGCAAGCTGGTCGCCAGGGCTGACGACGTCATTGTCGAGGATGCCTTGGGCGTCCACGTCAAGCGATCCCCCTTCGTTGACTTGATACAAGTCATCAATGGCCAGCGGCGGATCGTCACAAAGAACGGTGACGGTCACAGTCGCGTCATTGGAGATCGCTCCATCATCGTCCTTGATAGTGTAGCTAAAGGAGTCGTCTTCGCAGAGGAGGCCTGGCATGTAGGTCACGAGTCCGCTTGAAGGGTGAACGCTGAGCGTACCAAATGATGGCTCAGTGGTGATTCTAATGGAGGATAAGTCGAGTGTTCCATCGTCATCTTCATCGTTGGACACAACATTGATCTCGATGGCTGTATTCTCGTCAGTTGTAGCGAAATCATTATCGGCAGTGGGCGATTCGTTGCACTCAATCTCGATGTCTACGGTTGCCTCATTGGATACGGCTCCTTCATTATCTTTTACGACATACGTGAAGCCGTCGTCCCCACAATTTCCATTGGAAGGGACGTAGGTAACAACACCCGTAGTAGGATCAATATCGAGTGTTCCGTGATCTGGACCACTCGTGATCGTCACAGAGGATGCGTTGAGATTGCCATCGGGGTCAGAGTCATTGGCCAGGATGTTAATACGCACAGGCTCACTCTCATCGGTTTCTGACTCGTCATCGATCGCGGTAGGAGATTCGTTTACCAGTTCTACTGTGAAAGTCGTGGAGCCGTGCTCTTTGCCGTGTGCCTCGCAATGGATCTCAATGGTCCATATGCCTTCCTCAGCTGGATCAAGCAGCCACGAATAGGTGACCTGATCGTCACGTGTAGGGATGATTGGAGGAGATGTATGCCTTTCGCTCCCGTCTGGCGAGAAGAACTTGATGAACCAGATACCCGATTCCCCATGGTCGTCCTTATAGCCTTCACCCTTCACATAGATTGTTTCGTCCTGCGAAAAACTCGTCTTCTCCGTGATATACGTGCTGTCATATGTTTGCACAACTTCTTTTGGAGGTGGTGAAGGTTTGGCGAGTGTCGATACTGCAGTCGCAATGAGCAGAATACACACGGCAAGCGTGACCGTAAACCAAGAATGGGACAGCCCGTTCCCCCACCCTCTAACGCGAGTTTCTATAGCCTGGCGCACGATCATCGAATCCTCCTCACGAGCCCCTTCGCCCAATCACCAATTAGTATCATACATTGTGCCCCTGCCCAAATCGTTCGTTGTCCTGAAGTCAGCGGCTTCGATTGTTGTTGCCATGAACGTAACAAGAGCGAGAAACAAGAAGGCACCCACTGGAGCTTCCTTCCCAGATGCGCAGATGCGTGACGATTGATCATCGAATGATGCCTCCTCGAGAAACGTGATGTGCCACCAGATTGTAACTTAGGCAAGGGATATTGGATAACCCACCAATGCATTGTGGATTCAACATACAAGACTCTATCTTCATCTCAAACCGCCTCCTTGGTTACGGAGGCCGGCAACCTGCTACCTCGTCAGAGGCCATGGTTTTGCGTCCCGTTCTCGCGAACGGTTTGCC
>CAZKDW010000141.1:0-3587 GCA_964551625.1 uncultured Thermotogae bacterium
CTGTGCACCATCTGTCCCTCCTCGAATGGGGGCGCTGCTGGGCTCCACACCAGCCAAGCGAACGGCCTCAATCGCCAGTTCTGCCGGGCGCATGTCGTTCTCCAGCCAGTATCGCATGTTGCGATATTGCTTGGCGATCTCCAGGTCTAGATGCGCACGCGGTTCGAGTTTCTCTATCGTGCCAATCGCTGTCCGGAGCGCCTCTCTGTGAGATTCAAGGCCTTCACGTTCAAAATCTCGAAGGATGAAGTGCAGTTCCGCGCGGAACGACGATCCTTCCATCCGTGTCAGATGAATGAATCCCTCTCTGCCGTCTGTTGTCTCGGGCGTACACGTATGCTGGGGCAATAGATTGAGGAATTTGGCTGCCAGCGTAAGCGCGTTCACCAATCGCCCTTTGGCCTTGCCTGGGTGAATAGACACGCCAGTAATCGTCACAACAGCCTTATCTGCAGAGAAACTCTCGTGCGTTACTTCCCCCATCGTCTCGCCGTCGAGGGTATATGCCACGTCTGCATCAAGATCTTCCAGAGAGAGCTTGCTAATGCCCGTGCCAATTTCTTCGTCTGGCGTGAAGCAGATGCGGATCGGACCATGAGGAATCGTGGGATCGGCGATCAACTTCTCGACCATCGTCATGATAATGGCGACGCCGGCTTTGTCGTCTGCCCCAAGCAACGTCGTTCCGTCCGAGGTGATTAGGGTATCTCCGATCTTGTTCTTCAGTTCCGGGGCCGTTGAATCATCTAGGATCTGCGTGGGATCACCGGGCAACACAATCGGCTGTCCATCGTAGTTTCGATGGACGATTGGCTTGACGTTGTCGGCCGCGTAATCCAATGCCGTATCGACATGCGCGAGGAACGCGACTTTCGGGGCATCTTCAACCGTCGCGGGAACGGTAGCCAGGACGAACCCGTACTCCGTCAATCTCACGTCGGCAACGCCAAGATCTTCTACCTCACGAACAAGGAGTCTCTGCAGATCAAGCTGCTTCTCAGTTGACGGTGTCTGGTCTGCTCCGTCTGCGCTTTGCGTATCTATTGCCGCATATCGCAAAAATCGGCTTTCCAGTTGCTCAAGAACGTTCAAGTTATCTCCTCATTAGGCGATCGGATCAGCTGCCTCCCAAATTCCTCGCCTCATTCCGGTGAGTTTCCATCCATCCCACCGCGTAGTCGACAATGGAACGTTGCGGCATGAGCAGGGCTGTCGCTTCTCCAACTCTTCCTGTGCGCACAACCTGTGCCTCAGCGACGATGGCTTCCCCGATTGCTGGGAAGTCATCCGAATCGACAAGTAAGTCCCTGACAGGAACCCATTGCCGCCGACCATCGACAACCATCGGCGCTCCGTTGAGATCATAAGCTTTCCCTGTATAGGAAGCACGATACTCGGACAAGTGCATCGACGAGTTGTTTCCGAACCCCACACCAAGCAGTAATACCCAGCCGTCAAGCTCGTAGATTCTTGCTAGCGGCGAGCCTTCGCCCAATCCATTTTCGAGTTGGTGGTCGGACACAATCTTGTCTGCATGCGGCCCCAAGGCTGCAAATGAACAGTGCGGATGATTCGACCTCACAGCACCAGGCCATGTCCGGAACGTTTCCGCGATCTTCCCCATTTGGCGTGTCGGCGTGAGCAGCGGATCGAAGGCTGGCGTTTCTGCACGAATGGTGTCTTTCCAGTCCTCGGGCACGGGCGGATGTTGCCAATGCTTAGGGTCTGTAAGCCCTGCTGTAAACGTCGTCATCACCAGTGTTCCTTCCTCTCCAAGGGCCTCCAGAAGAGCCTGAATGACTGCGACAGCTCCTCCGCAGATCCAGCCGAGAGCACTGAGCGAGGAATGAACAAGAAGGACCATGCCAGGGAGAATGCCAAGTGCAGAAAACTCAGCCTTTAATGTGCCCACAGTTGCAGGGGCGCGCGTTTTCTTGATCACGTCGTGTTCGCTCATTGCCCTCTCCTACGCTGCCCCTAGATGCCGCGCGCAAGCGGGCAATGAACCTCGGGCTACGTGGGCCTTGATACATTGACAGCAATGGCCCCGCCGCTCGCATTCTAGGCTGGTACAGGGGCAAGATTCCAGATTCTTCTCAAACTCAGGACAAGTCGTTGACATAGCGCCTCCTTGGGAAGGATAAGTATATCGAACGCACAGCTCGGGGTATGGCTATTGAGCGGCTTGTCGTATGATAGGCTCCATAGAATCTCGACGCACCGTGGACCTGTTTATCCATCGACTGATAGTCCCGTATCGAGAATCAGGAGGTCAATATGTGGATCCATCACATCCCCTACGCCAAGTCGGAGGGGAAGCTCCGAACGCTGTACGATCGCGTGAAGGGGCCTGCCGATATCATCGACAACATCATGCTTGCCCACAGCCTGCGGCCGCATACGATGGAAGGGCATATGGCGTTGTACAAGGCCACGCTTCATCACGCGCGCAACAGCATCGATCGCTGGTTCCTTGAGGCGCTCGGCGTCTATACGAGCCTATTAAATGGATGCGGCTACTGTGTTGACCATCATTTCATCGGCATGAAGCGTCAACTCAAGGACGATGCCCGCGCAGCCGCCATGCGCACCGCCTTGGAGTCAGAGGACCTGTCAGCTGCCTTCTCTGCTCAGGAAGCTGCCGCGATCGAATATACGCGAATGCTTACGAAAGAGCCTTCCTCGTTGACTGAGGATGCCATCGAATCGATGCGATCAGCAGGATGGCCAGACGATCAAATCCTTGAGATCAATCAAGTCGTCGCCTATTTCAATTACGCCAATCGAACGGTTCTTGGATTGGGCGTCAGCACAATGGGAGATGTTCTCGGCCTATCGCCCAATGCTACCGACAACTCCGCCGATTGGAACCATCGTCCCGTTGAAGACTAACCTGCTGTGAAGCAAGTCGAAGAGGCTGAGGAGCCAACATGATCACTCGTCGTCGTTCGATCGAAGTTACCGTGGGCGGTGTTAGGATGGGGGGGAGCAATCCCATTCTCGTTCAGTCCATGACAGATACGCCAACAGCGGACATCGATTTGACGATTCAACAAGTGCTCACGCTTCATCGTGAAGGCAGTGAGTTGGTCCGACTCTCTGTTCTTGACAATGCAGATGCCATCGCTATCCCTGTAATCCGCGAACGGTTGGACGATGCCGGGTGCCATGTGCCTCTCGTTGGTGACTTTCACTTCAATGGGCACGCATTGTTACAGGATCATCCCACCTGTGCACGGACCCTTGACAAGTACCGCATCAACCCAGGGAATCTCGGGTTCGGTGAATCTTACGACGCCAACTTCGCCAGTATCCTTGAGATCGCCGGAAAGTATGATAAGGCCATCCGCATTGGAGCCAACTGGGGATCCCTGGATGATAGAGTTCGCCATCGCCTATTGGCCGAGCACTCCGACTGGCCGCTGGAGAAGATCCTTGAGCACGCGATGATTCAATCGACGCTTGAGTCCACAGAATTTGCACTCAAGATCGGATTCCCAGACAACAAGCTCGTCCTGTCTGCCAAAGTAAGCCACGTGCCCTCGTTACTAACAATCTATCGTGAACTGGCGAGAAGAACAGACACA
>CAZKDW010000142.1:0-3574 GCA_964551625.1 uncultured Thermotogae bacterium
CCCCGCGTGGCCACGTAGGCAAGAATCGCCTTGACCCCATCGTTCTTAGCAATCTGGCGCATGGGAATGATCGATCGAGGACGATCAGTAGATGCCCGTGCCTTGGCTGGCCCACTGTGGTCAGAAGGCAAGGTCACTGCCACCATGAGCAGCGACACGAAACTAAGAATTCCCATGCCAGCAAATGCAGCATGAATCGACCATACGTCCGCCAGCACGCCCCCCAGCAAAGGCCCAAATCCCACCCCAATAAACATCGAAGAGTAGAACAGGTTCATTATCTGCCCCTCTTTGCCGATCGGCGCCATATCGCCCACATAGCCCTGGGCAATCGGCGTCACCATCACTGAGGCAGCTCCTTGGACGATGCGTATGAGAATCAGCTGCCACACACTGCCAGCCAGGGAATAGCACAGCGAAACTACTGCGAAGATCCCCAATCCTGCCAGGATGAAGCGCTTGCGGCCGATATGATCCGACAATCGTCCGACAAACGGACCCAAGAGTCCTCGAGACAGCGAAAACGCGCCCATAATGACGCCAATCATCAACCCACTGGCAGCAAATGTTTCGACATAGAGGGGAAGAATGGGCGCGATAATACCAATCCCGAGCATGGCCACGGCAACGGCGAAGAACAAGCTTGCGAATGTTTTCCACATGCGAATCCCCCCTCGGCTCTGCCACCTTACTGCCTCAACACAGAAGAGTCCACGCACAACTTCGCGTCATCAAAAAGGGCAGGCTGGCCCCTTGCACAGCCGCCAATGGCAATCCGCAAAACAGGAGAGCATTCGCCGTTTGCTATGGTCGCTCGCGCCCACATTGTGCCGTCGCCATACGGCGCCTATGATCTACTCATCTCACACGACGAGGTCGATCATGAAGAGCACTTTCGCAAACATCGTATCGAGCTTGCCCGCAGACTATGCAGACCTTCGGTTTGAAGAGAATCGAAAAATTCGCATTGGCTATGAGGGCAAGGAACTCACTCAAGTCGCGACCACTCTCACTTCTGGAGGCCACGTACGCGCCTATGCCAACGGAGGCAAGGCCATTTCCTCCTTCTCTGATCCCAAACGAGCCGGATCGATTGCAGATGCAACATGCGCTTCTGCTCTGCTTGTCGGGAACAGCCGAGAGAAAAAGCTCAAAATTGCATCAGCTCCTGTGATCACGGAGGATTTTCATATCCCTCCAGGTCGAGACCCCCGCACGGTCTCACTGAAAGAGAAGCTCGATCTCACAACCCACTACAATGACATCATCCTGCAGAACCCGCATGTCATTACAACGCAGACCATGTATGACGAGTTCACCTCACGGCGCATCTTCGTGAACTCAGACGGGTCGATCATCGAATACGAACTCGTCAATGTAGGCATCTTTGGCATGATCGTGACCAAGAAGGGGGATGTCGTTCAGCGCGTCCGCTTTGCGTTCGGTGGCAATACGGACTTCTCGCCTCTGCTCGATCGCGAAGACGACGTTCGCAAGCAGATCACAAAGGCATGCGAGCTTCTGGATGCCGAACCGGCAAGAGCCGGCAGCTATCCCGTCGTGCTTGATCCATCTGAGTCAGGTGTGTTCATTCACGAGGCATTTGGCCACCTCTCAGAGGCCGACGGGCTACAGAACAATCCGTCCTTCCGCGCAAAACTGCAGTTGGGCACGACCCTGGGCAAGCCCATTCTTAATGTTACTGACGATGCTACGCTCCCCGGACTGCCTGGCAGTTTCGAGATTGATGACGAAGGCGTGCGCGGCATGCGAACGCCACTCATCACAGATGGCGTTCTGTCAGGCCGCATGCACTCCCGAGAGACAGCCGCTGAATTTGGCGAGCCGCTTTCGGGGAACATGCGAGCCGTCGACGTACAGTTCACACCCATCGTGCGTATGTCGAACATCCTCATCGAGACAGGCAACTCCACATTCGACGATATGGTCAGCTCGATCGACAACGGTTACTACCTGGTGGGAGCCAAGGGCGGCCAAACATCAGGAGATCAATTCACGTTTGGAGCCCAATGGGGCTATCGAATTATCGATGGAAAACTCGGGAACATGGTTCGCGATATCAATATGTCTGGCGAACTCTTCTCCACGCTCCAAGCCACATCCATGATCGGAAACGACGTGAAGTTTGGTGAGCGCGGTGGATGTGGCAAGGGTGGCGGCGGCCCCATGCAGATGAATCGCAAATCTGGCAAAGGCTCACCCCATATCAAAATCGACGCAGTCACGATTGGAGGCATCTAATGCATCCCCTACTCGAAAACGCCAAGCGTACTGTGGATCAAGCGGAGCTATACTGGAACCAATCCCATTCAATCGCTGTCCGATACGAGAACTATCGATTGCAGCAGGTTACTGAAAATGACGTTTCGGAAGCCTCTCTTCGCGTCATCAAGGACGGCAAGATCGGATCGGCTTATGCCGTATTCCCTGATCAAGAGGGCTTCTTGGATCATGCCGTCAGCGGTGCCCAGTATGGCGATCCAATTGCCTACTCCTTTGCAGGTGAGGCCGATTATCCAAAGCTAGATAATTACAATGAGACCACAGCTCAGTTGCAGTCTGCGGATCTGATCGAGGTGTGCGAAACGATCAAGTCCAAACTACAGAAACAACTTCCTGACGTTGCACTGGGGATTGGAGCCAATTTCGAGAAGTCCGAGCTGGCCATTCAAACCACGTGTGGCGCAAAGGCTGAGGCTAAGTCAACGGGCGTAGGCTACTACTTCGGTGCCCCGTTCAAGGGTGCAGGCATCGGCGTGTTTAAGTTCGAGTCGGGCATTACACCACCCGTCGTCAATGATGCGCTTCTCGACGAATTCGTCACGTGGTACAACTGGGGAAATCAGAGTTCAACGCCCTCAACGGGCCGTCTCCCCGTGATCCTCGCACCTGAGGCCGCGTTCCTCATGATGATGCCTCTGTTGGCAGGCGTCAGTGGAGAAGCAGCATGGAAGAAGACGTCACCACTCACACAGAGACTGGGCGAACAGATTCTCTCTGAGAAACTCACGATTCACGAGAACCCGCTGCTGGTTGGCAGCACAGATGCACGTGCATTCGATGATGAAGGCGTACCCTGCGCCAAGCGTCCCATTGTCGAGAAGGGCATCCTCAAGGAATTCCTTTATGACCAGCGCGTCGGCGCTGCCATGGAACAGCCATCCACAGGAAATGGCTTCAAACGAACCATGTTTGGTAGTGGCAATGAAACGCCAATCAATCCATGGTTTGCCTGCCCGACCATTGATCCGGGAGATACCTCGTGGCGAGATCTCGTCAAGGGTATCAAAGAGGGATTGCTGATAACAAATGGCATGGGATTTCACTCCGGCAACTATCCGCAAGGCCAGTTCGCTGTCCAAGCCGTGGGATTCCACATTGTCAATGGAGCCGTCGTAGGACGTCTCGATAAGACGATGATCTCCGGCAACATCTATCAAGACTGCCTGAATGTTGCTGCCGTAAGCAGCGAAGTGGGTTCTTGCAGCGGATTCTTGCCACTGGGAACCTCGCCCTACATCTTGCTTGATTCACTCCAGGTGGCGGGCAAGTA
>CAZKDW010000143.1:0-3556 GCA_964551625.1 uncultured Thermotogae bacterium
GGCGTTGCAAGTGAAGGGATTCTGACGATTGGGGAGTTTTTCATTGATCTACCCTCTGTTCCCGCCAGCTTCGACGGCCAGATGGGACCGGTTCGCGTGTTCTTCATGACAATATCTGAAGGTACAAGAATCCCTTTGCTTATCGTATCAGACGGGTTCTTCTTGCGATTCGATGATCAGGTACCCGATGGCATATAAGTCCCAGCGGTTTCGACGCTCCGGGCAAGGGCTGCTTGGAGTTCTTGCAGCCCTTGTTTTGGTTGCTGCTATTGCAGTCACGGGAGTCTCTCAAGGATTTGACCAGCCGAGTTCGTTCGGTGAGAGTTCGCCCACTCGGGAATTCGAGACTGTTCAACCCGAAGACAACGCAGTGAGCAGCTACTTCATCCACGACCAGCTGCTCAAGATTGCCATCGTTGGTGGCCTCTCCATTCTTGCGTTGGGGATTCTCATCTTTCGGGGATTTCGATACCGCAAGTGGATTCTTCTCTTGCCCGTGGGGCTCATTGGCTTCTACCTGGGCGGCATACTTTGTCCCATCAGTAGCGTGCAGAATATCTTCCTGAAATGGAACAACGGGTATTTGCTGCTCTTTCTCATTCCCGTCGTACTTGCGATGACGGTAGGGCGCGTCTTCTGCGGGTACGTGTGCCCATTCGGCGCCATTCAAGAGTTGCTGCACGTGCGTCGCTGGCGCGTACAAATTCCAACAAGGTGGCGCAAGCTCCTTGGGTTGATCAAATACGGCCTTCTCATCTTCCTAGTCACCCGTGTTGTTATTACGGGAACAGGAATCTGGCAGGGAGTTACACCATTCAAGGCTCTGTTCGAATGGGGGGGCACGCCCTTGACTATCACGCTCACGGCTGTCTTCGCGGCGCTTTCTGTCCTGTTGTGGAGACCGTTCTGTGAGTTCTTCTGTCCCCTTGGCGCATTGCTGTCCCTTCTGTCGCGATTCAGTATTTTCAAGCTTGAGAACACGACAAGTTGTGTCTCCTGCGGCGTCTGCACACCCGTGTGTCCGGTTTCCGCCTGCAAGAATGGGGAGATTAGCTCGGCAGACTGTCTCTTGTGCGGTGAGTGCGTTCGCTCATGCCCTGTTGGCAGCTTGAAGTTGGCGCGTCGCCGCCGTTCTCCTCGCTAGCTTCTCATCCGTAGCATGCGGCGAGTAGTGCTCTATTCGGGGTTCGCTGGAAGATCCATGTGCACCCGTGTGTAGTCTCCTAACACACTCTCCGCGCTCAGATTCCCCTGATGTTCGCGAACAATGCCGAAGCTGACTGACAATCCCAGCCCGCTTCCTTCATGTCGTGACTTTGTGCTGAAGAAGGGATCGAAGATGCGATCCAGCACGTCCTCTGGGATGCCTGCCCCATGGTCCTCGACCGTAGTGCGAATCCACACTTGATCGTTCTCTTCGAACGTGCATGTGATAATGCGCAAGATCTTGTTCTCATCGAAGGATGGATAGCGATCATTGAGGAAGTGATGGGCATTGGTCAAGAGATTGATGAGCACCTGCTGAATCTGCTGGCTGCGACACTGGATTGGCGGCAGATCGTCGTCAAGTTCCAACACGACTGTAATCTGATCTCTACGAAGCAGCGAGCCGACGAGCATCAGAGAGCTATCAATGACGTCCTTTATACTGGCCAGGCTGCGCGGAGCCGTCTCTTGACGAGAGAAGGCGCGAAGGCTCGCCACAATTTTCGCAACGCGGTTGCCTTCGGTCATGATCTCACTGGCGAATTCTGCTAGCTGCCTATCCTTCGTACGTTCGTTGATCAGATCCGCATAATTGATCATTCCCATCAGAGGGTTGTTAATTTCGTGGGCGACGCCTCGGGCCATGGTCCCAAGAGATTCAAGCTTCTGTTGCTGCCGGAAGCGGGATTCCATGGACTGCTTCTCTTTCTCGGCATGCTTTCGATCTGTGATGTCTTCGAAAATCGTCGCGAACTGACCGTCTCGAGATTTGAAGGCCAGAACCGAGAACCACTTGCTGAGAGGCTCCGAATACTGCTCAAAGCGGGCCTCTTTGCCTGTCACGGCTACATCGCCATAGACGCTAATCCAATTGGCGGGATCGTGCTCAATCCCTGGGAGCACTTCCCTTGCCGTCTTGTCAATGATCTCATCTCGTTTCAGACCTGTAAGCCTCTCAAACGCAGAGTTGACTTCTAAGAAGATATAGTCAACAGGCTTCCCGGCGTTGTTCAGTACGATCTCATGCAGGGCGAATCCGTTGATCATGTTCTCGAAGAGCGTGCGATACCGTTTCTCGCTTTCCCGAAGCACTGCCTCTACGAGTTGGCGTTGAGCTACTTCTTCCATGAGCTTGTCTTTGGAAACCATCGTTGCTTCGAGGTAAGTCGCCTGCTCGTTGAATGATTGAGCAAGCGTTCCAACCTCATCTCTCGAAGAGATTACAACGCGTGTAGTCAGGGTTTCAGGACCAAGCGAATGAACTTGCTCAGCTAGCATGCGAGCGGGCTTGCCGATTCGCCAACCAATAAGGAGCGAACCAACAGCCATGACGATGATGAATCCCGCAGCAATGAGAGCCATTCGCAGCGTGGCCATTCGCGCAGGAGCCATGACCTGATCCAATTCTTGGGAGACAACAACAACCCACGACTCGCCTGAATTCCCAAAATCATGATCATCTGTGTTGGATGTGCCGCCGAACCTGGCTGACGTCGATTCAGAAGAAGTCCAAGGAACCTCCCAGAAGGCGATGAGAGAACGTGTCTCGTTCTCTCTAAGGATTGCACAACCACTTACATTCTCGGAAATGAGCATAGTTAACTCATCTGACGTGGCGCTTTGGAGCGGGATCCTGTCCTTGCCATACACGATAAGGCCGTTTGAGCGAACCAGCATGATATCCCCATCGACGGAATAAGCCGTCGTCGCGATAACTGTGCCAAGCGATGCGAGGATGGAGACATTGCACTTGAGAATGCCACCGACTTCGCTCCCCGACATAACGGGAACCACGACGCCAAGCACATAGTCGCCAACACTGATGTCATAACCCCGATCGTCAAGGAAGATGGCACCCTGGCCATCATTGTACGAACCCACCCACCATGGCTTGTGCGCATGTGCCAGCGTCGTGAGCTTCCCCGTGCTCGCAATTAACGCTCCGAAGCGATTGGTCAGGAAGATCTCCCCGAACTCGCTAGGATGGACCACCATCAGACGTGAAAGGTAGGTGGCCGCATCGTTCTCTAGGTACTGGGCAATGAACGGATCGTCGATCGAATCTGTGTTGCGCCAGCGCTCGTCTAGCTCCTGGATCGTAGTAGATCGTATCTCGTCTGGCAGAGCGGCGAATTGAGCGTTGCTTGCGGCTACAGCAGTCTCGATGTCCAGAGCTGCTGTTATGGTGATTGCCATCTCGGTTTTGGATGCCAGTAGACTGTCTACGAAGAACGCGGCTTGATGGGCTTGCTCAGTCAGTCCGACCTCGGCTTGAGCCAAGACGCTTCGCAGTGTGTATTGGGAGAAGATGAGGGTAAGGGTAACTCCGATAATGGCACCGAAAACGAAC
>CAZKDW010000144.1:0-3553 GCA_964551625.1 uncultured Thermotogae bacterium
GACGCGTTTACGATTCTTGAAATTGCTGAGTCCGAAGCATCTGGCTTCTTCCCGCGAGGAGAAGGACACAAGGCGCTGGAGCGGGGCGAAACCCAACTCGACGGCTCGTTGCCGATTAACCCTTCTGGCGGACTCAAGGCCAAGGGGCATCCTGTGGGAGCAACCGGTGTGGCGCAGTTGGTTGAATTGACGTGGCAGCTGCGTGGCGAGTGCGCTGCGCGCCAAGTGAAAGACGCCAAGGTCGCCTATGCTTGCAACTTTGGGGGATTTGGCAACAACGTCGTAGCCAGTGTTCTGCAGAGGGAGGCATAATGAGCAATAACGTGTATGGCATGAAGTGCAGCTCCTGCGGCACAGTGAGCTATCCCAAACATGCGGTGTGTCCTAAGTGCCGCAATGAGAAGTTCGAGGATGTCGTCATCGGTGGCGAGGGAAAGGTGTTGACCTATACGGACGCCTATGCCTTGGCCATTGAGTACGAGACCCGGTTTCTGCGCTTGGCCATTGTCGAATTGGACGATGGCATTCGCGTGACCGGACAGCTGCTTGCTGATACTCCGAAGATGGGGATGCGCGTCAAGACGACGATCGGGACGGTGCGAGAGAGCGGTGAGACGGCCATTCAGGGATTACAGTTCGTCTCAGCTTAAATCTTAGAAGTTACATAGATGATCGATCGGGTGTCGCGAAGAGAATTCCGACACCCGATTTGCTTTCTCTCTTCTGTTGAGTAGGATGCGAAGGCTGTTCTAGGCCAGGACGAAAGAAGGTCACTATGTCTTATGATGTCGCCATTATTGGAGCTGGCTCTGCTGGCATGTTCGCTGCACTAGAATTGGCGAGCACGGATCTCAGCGTTGTCGTGGTTGAAAACGGAATGGCACCCAAAGTGCGAACCAGTATTACATCAGGTGTTGGAGGTGCAGGAACCTTTTCTGATGGGAAGCTGAATCTAAGCTCTAAGATTGGCGGGGACCCGCAAGCGATTGGATGTTCGTCCACAGAGCTTGATTCCTTAATTGAGCAGGTGGATGCCGAATTCACACGATGTGGCGCGCCGGCTCAATACTCGGGCGAGAACGCAGAGACACTTGCCCAACTTAAGCAGACGGCATCTCAAGCTGGCATCGAATTCATCGCAGCGCGGCAGCGGCATATCGGGACAATCACCATTCGAGAAGTCATTGATACGCTCTATCACGACTTGCTGGACAAGGGCATCGAGTTTCGATTGGAAACCAAGGTTCAAGCCATTGTCTCAGAAGATGCTGGATTCCGGCTGGATACTTCGAACGGATCGATTCACGCGGGTATTGTGATTGCGGCTCCCGGGCGCGTGGGGGCTTATTGGCTGCGAGAACAAGCGAGAAATCTTGGCGTGGGGCCTGCATTCGGCCCTCTGGACATTGGCGTGCGTGTCGAGTTTCCTGCCGAACTTTATCAGTCCATTGAGCGCGTGATGTACGACGCGAAACTAAGGGTTCGTACATCCACGTACGACGACATGGTTCGCACGTTCTGTACCAATCCTCGTGGTTTTGTCGTGCGAGAAGACCACGAAGACTTTGTGTTGGTGAACGGACATGCTGAGAACAAGCGCAAATCAGACAATACGAATTTTGCGCTGCTCGTACACATGGAATTGACCGACCCTGTTGAGGACACGACCCAATACGGACGGGCTGTGGCCCAACTGGCATCGACTATCGGAGGGGGGAAGCCCATTCTGCAACGGCTGAAGGATTTACAGCAAGGGCGCCGGTCAACGATGGATCGTATACGCAGATTGCCGATTCAACCCACGCTGACTGATGTGACGCCTGGAGATATCTCAATGGCCTTGCCGCAGCGAATCGTTGTCAATCTTCTGGAAGCCATTGACAGACTTAACGGCGTGATCCCCGGGTTGGCTGCTGACAGTACGTTGATTTATGCGCCGGAGATCAAGTTCTATGACACGCAATATGCGATCCAAGACGGAATGGAGACGAAGCTTCCGGGTTTCTACGTGGCTGGCGATGCCTCAGGACATTCGCGCGGCATTGTGTTCTCGGCAGTAACTGGTATCTACTCTGCCAGGCACATCATTGCTAAGTTCGGAAGCCAGTGAATATCACGTAATTGAAACATCGCCAAGGAATGTAATCGGGAGGTGCAAGATTGTGAGCAGTCTTATCTATGGGATTCGAAGTGTGTTGCGCTTGGTGAGTAATCTATTCCGCAGACTGGGAAAAGCGCCTGATTACGTAACCTTCACTATTGAAGGCCCGATCCCGGAAACGGCACCGCCTCGCCCCCCCTTCCCTCGCAATCTGCTGGCAAGCAAAGTGCTTACGCTGCGCACCTTTGGGAAGCAATTGCGCCACGTGGCGCATGATCCGAGGGTCAAGGGTATCGTGCTGCGTCTGTATGGTGTGAGCGCCCCTCCTGCGCAACTTCAGGGGCTCCGAGATCTTATTCACGAGATCCGAGGCACCGGGAAACGCGTGATCGTATGGTCTCATGACTACGACCTTGCCACGTACTACGTTGCCAATGCTGCAGATGAGATTCTCTTGCAGCATGGAGGATCTGTCACCGCCTTTGGGCAAGAACTTCGCTATTACTTCCTCGCTGACGCCCTGGAACGCATTGGTATCAAGGGCGACTTTGTTCAAATTACACCGTACAAGACGGCGCCGGATATGGTGATCCGCACGTCGATGTCTGACGAAGCACGCGAGATGGCCAATTGGCTCATTGAGGACCTGTATCAACAGTATCTCGGCGGGATTGCCCAAGGCAGGTCGCTGTCTGTTGACGATGTCAAGAAACTGATTGACGACTGCCCCTACACCAGCGCTCGGGCGCAAACAGAGGGCGTTGTTGATCGCGTCTTGGGCGAAGAAGAACTGCCCGTCTACTTGGGCACAGAATCCGATCCTGTGAAGCTCGCTAGCTACACGACAGCCAAGAAGAGGCTTCTGAGCGCTCCTCTGACACGTCCAGGCAAGTGCGTGGCCGTACTCCGGCTTGCGGGGGACATCATCGACGGGCGCAGCGCCACACCACCGTTCAAAGCTCCTTTCCGAGTGCCTTTGCTGTTCTCAGAGAAGGCGGGCGATCTGACGGTGGTTCAGCAAGCGCGTGGATTGGCTCGCAACAAGCGGGTCAGTGCTGTGGTCGTTCATGTTGATTCGGGCGGAGGGTCGGCGACCTCATCTGAGGCCATGGCTGCGGCACTACAGACCGTGGCGGATGTGAAACCATTGATCATATCGATGGGCACAGTGGCCGCATCGGGTGGGTATTACGTGGCGACGCCGGGAGCGAAAATCATCGCACAGCCAGGAACACTGACTGGATCGATTGGCGTTGTGACAGGGAAGCTGGTGACTGCCGGACTCTACGAGAAGATCCTGTTCCACCGCGAGACTATCAGTCGCGGCAAGCACGCCGGCTACTTCTCTGGCGCGCAGCCGTTCACTGACGAAGAGCGGCAATCGCTTCGGAATTCGATCGATCAGATCTACGGGCAGTTCGTGAAACGCGTCGCCGACAGCCGAGGCATGTC
>CAZKDW010000145.1:0-3552 GCA_964551625.1 uncultured Thermotogae bacterium
TGCCGGGTTCATTCCCGACATGATTCATGCTGACGTTCACGGCGAGATTCGGATGAACGATCAGCCACTGACATCCATAGATCTGGCTCAACTATCTCCTGCGATCGGTCTCGTGCAACAGGATCCCGACGCACAGGTGTGTACATTGAGGGTTCGCTCCGAAGTTGCATTCGGCCCGGAGAATCTCTGTTTGCCACGACAAGAGGTTGATCTGCGTGTGATCCAGGCACTAGACGTACTGGGGATTAGCCACTTAGCCGGGCGCGATACGACCTCTCTGTCAGGAGGAGAGAAACAGCGGCTGGCTGTGGCTGCTATTCTTGCCATGCGCCCGTCTGTGATCCTGTTAGACGAGCCTACGGCTCACCTTGATCCAGCAGGAGCCAAAGCCTTATTCCAGCTACTGCAGCAGTTGCAGGATCAAACGGCATGCACGCTTCTCATTGTCGAACATCGATTGGCGCCGCTCCGAACACTCGCTCCGGACCTTTGGATCATGGATTCTGGGCGACTTGTGGAGCGCAATGTCGGTCGGGTTCACGAAGACGCTGCCAGCCTCACACGCGAGGTTGCTGCGGACAGCTTTGGCCAATCACTTCGGACTTCTCCGCAGGATAGGTTGCGAATGGAACACGTATCGTTCGGTTACGAGAAGCGACTGCTCGATGACCTGTCTTTACTGTTGGAGCGAGGCATGATCCTGGGCGTGATTGGTCCCAATGGAGGAGGTAAGACCACGCTACTGCGCTTGATGGCGGCATTAGAACGCCCGGATGAGGGCGCTATCGTGAGACCGGATGGCATGACTGTCGGTATGGTATTTCAACATCCCCACCAGCAAATCTTCGAGCGAACTGTCCGACGAGACTTGGAAATCGAAGGAACGCTTGACGAAGACCAGATGGTATCGTTACTTGCAGTTGCTCACCTATCAGGGTTGGCAGAGGCATCGCCACACTCTCTTAGCCTCGGTGAACAGCGCCGGCTGACCGTATTGTCTGCCCTCCGAGGACGCCCTGATCTCCTCTTGCTGGATGAGCCTTTCATCGGCCAGGATCGAGAGAACGTCGCATGGATCGTTGGACAGATTCGCCAGGCAAGAAACCGGGGGGCCATGATCTGCCTTGTGACACACGACATCCCAATGGCTGAGGTGCTGTGTGATCGCCTCCTTTATCTTGGAGAACAAACGATTCAGGGTGAGCCTCAGGACGTCTTTCGTCAGCTACGCGAGAGCGGAATGGACGCCTTTACTCCGGCGTTCTGGGAGGAGGGCGGATGATTCCTGCGATTGCTTATCATTCGGGAAGAAGAGGCCTTCATCGTGTCAATCCAGGAAGCGGCCTTCTGTTATTGGCCTGCCTATTATTCGCCGTGCTTGGAGGAAGCGACATCACCATCAAGCTAACGGCACTTGTTCTCATCTTCGCTTTTGCTGCCTGGTCTGAAGAATCTGCGCGAGCCTGGAGCAAATCTCTCCGGTTTGCCTTCGTCTTTGCGTCGTTGCTGTTTGTGGCTCAAGTTGTAGCGATTCGCGAAGGGGCGGTTCTGTTCCACATAGGGATCGCGATTACTTCGTCTGGGGTTATATCAGGGGCCAATATGGCGCTTCGATTCCTGGTTGTCTTGTCTGCCAGTTTCTTGTTCGTGTTGACAACAGATCCTGATGCCTTGGCTAGTTCTCTTATCCGATGGGGCATTCCCTATCGCTATGGCTTTACGCTGATTCTTGCGCTGCGGTTCGTTCCCTTCTTCCGCAATGAGCTAAAGATCGTTCGTGAAGCGCAACGATTGCGGGGGGTCCAGACTTCTGTGCGATCCATCCGAGGTATCCGCCAGGCGATTCGCTATACCTTCGTCCCTGTACTTGTTTCGGGGCTCATTCGTGTGGATACCATTGCCATGTCGATGAAGGGGCGTGCTTTTGGGTTGCATCGACATCGAACATCCACGTCTCAGCGGGGGGTAACGCTGGAGGATGGCCTGATTTGGCTTTGCTGTGGAGCCATTCTTACGGGCACGCTGTTGGCAAGGAGGTACTCAGGATCATGACTCGTAGATGGTCTCGGCAAGCATTGGCCCGCTTAGCCTTTGTTTTGCTGATTGCCGCTAGTGTGACGCCGCTCATTGTTCAGAGTCTTCGTTCAGACACAGGGCCATTCATCGAGATCGTCGATAGTGGCGATGTCGTTCGAACGATCAGCCTCTCTGCGATGAAGAAGATGCCAGTTCTAACACGTGAAGGCAGCTATCAGAATCAATACGGGAATTGGCGCGATGAAGGCGATTATTCTGGCGTGCTCCTGATAGACCTGCTCGGGAACGTCTCATACGGCACCATCGACGTTGTGGCAGACGACGGCTATCGCGTAACGATTGATCGCTCTCGTGTTGAAGACGTCGACTACCCAATGATTTTGGCCTACCGAATGGATGATGCTGAGGTTCCTGACTGGACAGACGGATTTCGCATTGCCGTGCTTCCAGAAGATGGCGGCGTCAGCAATGCCGATTATGGCGTGGAGTCGGCGGGCGGCTATTGGGTGAAGCGTGTCAGCCGATTGATCATCAATCCATAACTCTCGCAGGGGAGCGCATCCCCTAAGGAATGATTTGGCCTCTTGATCAGCGGCTACCAGAGAACACGGAACGTCCACGTGAGTAGCCAGTCCGAGCTAGTCGTCGGGAACTCCGCACTGAAGATGAATGAGAAATTCTCGAACAATCTAACGTCGAGGGAAGCCGTTACTAACCCCAGTCCGAACAACGCGTTAGAAACAGCGGGAGGGCGTCCGAAATACGCATTGACCTCGAATCCGCCTGGAGCCGTCCCACAGCAAGACGGGACCGGCCCTTCAAGGGTAAATCGTTCGAAGTAATCAGCATTCCCAGTTACGGAGCTGTTCTTGTCTTCGGAAAACGAGTCCGCGAACGCGAAGCTTACGTCATCAATGGCAAACTGGCCCCGGATACCGTAGATACTCAAGCTATCTACTGACATGGAGGTCGACCCATCGAATTCCCCTAGTACTTCGATATCTTCGCAAAACCACGAAGGCTGTAGGCGAAGTGTCGACGTGACAATCTTCTCTAACAGCGAATAGATGATGGCCGTATTGAGGCTACCGCGGATCCCCCAGACATCCTCGAACAACACGTAGTCCGTCATGGATGCTGTGATATTGCGAAAGCCAACGATTCCGTCCACCAGAAGGCATACATTCATATTGGATTGGCAGGCCAACCACACCCAACTACCGCACGCGCTTGCTTCCCAGAACTCAAAGGGACAAGTACCTAGCTTGATGACTGTTCTGAAACTGATGTCCTCCGCGCTTCCTGAAACTGACAGTTGTGTATAGGAGCTTGTTTGGACCTTGACAATGTTCGTCAAGCTAGAGAATGCCAAGTCAAGGATTGTGAATGCCGCACTCGTTTGCCACGAAAGAAACTCGACAGTTGACGGATTGAATCGAAAAGAAGAATTCAGAGCGATGTTTGCCAATGGCCCGGCTGCAGAGATGGTTAGCGCATCGAAGCTTGAATCTGACA
>CAZKDW010000146.1:0-3513 GCA_964551625.1 uncultured Thermotogae bacterium
GCTGGGACTTATATGCCATTGTTCGTCAAGTGATCGAATCTCACGAAGAATCCGTCTGACACGATGAGCAGAGGCACAGTCACACCTTCGGACGTCGTCATGAAGAACACGCGAACCGGTCCCATCTCACCGTCGAAGCTGGCGGGAACAGAGCGTAGATCAATGAAAAACTCCCCAATCGTCAAAATCTCTTCGCTTACAATGCCATCTCCCACAACGTTCTCAAGAGTTCCCTCTTCAAGCGCATCCAGTGGATAGGCGCCATCAGTGGCTTGCTGCCACAGACTGTCTGCCGTTGGGTCGAGAACGGCAATCGGAAGAACAGCTTCTTCGTATCCTTCTTTCGTGCAGTCCTTCGAGATCATCAGATAGCCATCGCCAACCTCTGAAAGCGACACTTGGAACCATTTTTCATACAGGTTCGGGCCAATCTCTGCCCATGCTGTTTGACCGAGAACCTGAATGTCCTCCCAAGCGAACTGGTAGTCATCCATGCTTGTCAGGGTGCAGTTATTGTGATCCTTTTGGACACGGACGCCGATCTCGCCCACTGTACCTAATGGGGCCGTAATTTCGCTGTAGTTAAAGCTAAATTGACACGCCGCTGCAGAGAGCGTTAGGGCGAGTACACCGATGGCAGCAGCAAAGACGCTGACGGCAAGCTTCTTCATAATGTCTTCCTTTCTCGTAATCCGACAGCTGCCGAATCACGCGTCATTAGTTTACAACACAAATCCCTGTTGCGACTTCCCCTCATTTCCCTAGTATCGGGCAACCGCTCGCTCGAAGGCAGGCAGATGCTGTTCTTGCGAAGCTGCCTGCAGATTAAGGAATACAGTGGCAATATCAGGATAGTCGGCAACTGCTTCTAGTTGTTCTTCGTAAAGCAGGACATTGGCGATTTCCGCATCGACTCCAGCCTGTGCCGCCTGGGCCAAACTGGTTGGGGCTTCAATCATTCCCAGATACGGATTCTCGTCTGGATAGGCCACATGATAGAGATCAAGGATTTCCTTCAAGGCATCAATATGCTTCGCTTCCGCTGCCATGATATTGGCATACGGATTTACGTTACCATATTCCTCTAGGATCGCGTCATAAGTTGCGTAGGCTGCATATTCGCCTTCTGCGCCAACAAGTGCTTCGAGCACGGCTTCTTCGACCTCAATAGGCAGCAAGCTTTGCTGTGTCGGCTCCGCTACAGGAGTTTTCCACCATCCATTGCCCTCGCCCAGGGCCATCACACTACTTATAGCAAGAACTGCAACCGTTGTTCCGACAATTAGGGCTCGCTTCATTCGTTTCGCAGTCATGTTTCCTCCCTACTACAACAAGCTCGTACTCCTATAGAAATGGGAGGGTGGTTGGGCCACCCCTCCCATGTGTTTAATGGTTCTACAGGCAACTCCCATCATGGATTCCGCTACCGGATCCTTGCCCCGGTCCGCCACCTTGGCGAACACCGAAACCACTGCCATCCAAAGGTCCGTTCCCTGCATTGCCTTTGCGTTCGCCATAACCACTACCGTTCATGGGACGAACCCAATCGGCGTCTTCTGAATTCAGGATTCCGTCGCCGTCAGCATCTCGTTCATGCAGATCACAATCGCCTGTTGCCGCCTGCTGCGGCTCCCAGCTTGTGCTCGTTCCGAATCCATTGCCAGCTACGGCGACAACGCCAACTGCCAGAAGCGATGCGACGGTCAGGCCTACAATCAAATTCCTCATCTTGTTCATTTGAATCTCCTTGCAGATCTAAGATAGGAGCATGATGCCTTTGTCAGATGTGTAGGGATGGTCAGAGCTGTGGCAGAATGGTGAGTAAATTTCGAGCTAGATTTGAAGGAATGGTGAAAAGGGCGTGAGCAAGCCACCTGCATACCGGTTATCCCGCTCCATTATTCAGCCAGTCATTAGAGAGCACCTGGCACCTGGGAACAGCCGTGAACAGGCATCTAGAATCGGCGAGTTAAATTTCTCTCCCTACGATTGATCCTCATTCCCAACAGAGTCGCAGCACATCGACTTGCCAGATTCATTCCTCGACGCAGATTTCCGCTTTGAGGGCTGCGTGTAGGGTCAGAACGATGAGCACAAGAATCACCAGAGCCAGGAGTCCGACCTCAAACAGCACAAGAACTTTGTAGAAGGCATGATGCGTCAAGTGAAGCATGACCACAGTTGCCAATGCCTGCGCCGCAAGTGGAAAGGAATAGGCCCACCAGGAGAGGAAGAACTTAATCTTCGCAAGCGCCTGGATTCTGAAGAGAACCAAGATGAACAGGAACAGCGAGATGTAATAGAGAAGCCGAGCTGCTGCGTCGGGCCCTGCTCCTTGCTCCAACAACCCTGCCAGTTTCGTGTAGGCAATGAAGGCAATGGCCGGTGGCGCGAACAGAATGAATAGCGTCGGGAGCAACCGATCTGGGATGGGAGGATGAAAGATTAATCGATACATGGCGATCGCGAAGAGCACCATCCAGAAGGCCAGGCCGACGGCAAAGAAGAACCATGAGATCTCGACAAATCCGTGTGCAACGCCAGCAATGGGAACGATGAGTGACCCCACAATGGGAATAAACCACGCTGGCGTCATATGCTCAATCGTAAAGTTAGTCCTGCGAATCCAGAACGAGATGATGATGATTGATGCCGAAAATTGAAGCACAGTCCCCACGATCCACAGGATGTAGGAGACGCCCATATCACGATCGAGATAAATGACGCTCAGCACAAGCAAAATCTTCGCTATCAGGGGGAAGAAATTGATCTTCACCGGATGATTGAACTCTCTCACCACGTCGCGGGGGTAGCGCACCGCTTTGGCCGCATAAACGAGAGCTGTAAGCGCGAACATGCCCACCGCGATGACCACAAGCCCTGTAGCCATTGTTCCGAGTGAGGGCAAGATGGCCGATCCGTCTGTTCCTGCCAGCTTCTGAACGGCAAGCGCAAAGCCTGCCAAGCCAAGCGCAATGGCGAAGAAGGTAATGTGGAAGTTTTGCAGCCGAAGCGAGTGATCCGCTTCAGGTGCTGTCCTATCTTTGGCCATGCATTTCACTCTACCTTCGCTTGCAGCTACGTTCTTGGGTTAGACAACTTTCGTGGTGATCTCGAAATCAGGAGGATTCTGAATCGTCTTCTTGACTGCGCAGAGATTTGCTGCTTCAACAAGGGCCTTTCTGTACTTCTCTGGAAAGTCTTCAGGTACTTCAATCTCAAGCGAGATCCTTCCAGCACCTGTTCCATCTTCTTGTCTGTGGCGTGTCTGGATAATGCGCACGTGATCCGTAGGGATGTTGCGTTTCTGGCAGAACGAATAGACATAGATTCCTGCACAAGTTCCCAATGATGCCAAGAACAACGAATACGGCTCAGGAGCAGATCCTTCTCCGCCGCCAAGAACCGATTGATCCGTTTCAATAGTAAATCCACGATACTCAGCATTCACTTTCTTGCCGCCGCCAGACGTAATAATCATCTTACTCAAGGAAATTCTCCTCTATCTTTGTT
>CAZKDW010000147.1:0-3459 GCA_964551625.1 uncultured Thermotogae bacterium
CTCGTAGTGATACACATCACAGTCAGAGGCTCATCCGTGTGACGAGAGACTAGTAGGCCTTGGAATGCCAACTCGTGTGACCTAATCAGACAGATATAGGTATCAGCGCTGCTCCTAAATCCATCTCAGGCAGCACGTCTGCGTCAGTAGCTTGGCAGAGGAATGGGATCTTGAGGTAATCCGCATTGAAAGGCTAGTTCTCGGATACTCAGCAGATGAATCACAGGAAGATTCTTCTCTGCAAACCACCCAATCAGACCAAAGCGATTGCTAGTTAGGTCTGTCTTGTCGACGATTCCCGGTGCCAGCAAGTATCCATCGGGTCCAATCGATAGCTGATTTCCCCCAATATTGATGAGCGCGCAAACACCTGCCGACTGGATATACGTCAGCTTCGCTTGCCATTGCGCTTGAGCATCCGCTTCAATGATGGCCGGAACGTCATATCTCTCGATAGCTGCCAATGCTGCTTCTCGGCCACCTTCGGGATAGGACAGTCCGATATCGCCTTCTCCCCCGAGTGTCACACAAGCTGACGTATGGTGAATGATTCCGTTTTGCTCAAGTACCGATTCGATGTCAAGCCACGCAAAATCTTGACGATTTGCACCATACATCGACGCCCCAACAGAGCTTATGAGAACGGGAATGATTCCCAACTCTTCGCAGGCAATGATCGCTGCAATCCCAAGCGCCGGGAAGGAGCCAGACAGCGTAATAAGCACATGAGTCCCCACTTCAAGATCCAATTGAGAGAGCCACCTCACCAACAACGCGGCAAATGCTGGATTTGTACTCGTTCGTTTGGAGGAGAGGACGCCGACGGTGGTCGTCAGCAAGGTAAATTCCTCACCGATGAGGCCGGTTCGGTTGGGATCAAGTTCAAGATCGATTTCCATCCCAAGGAACTCAAGTTCAGACACAAGAATCGGGAAGGCTGACGCCATTCGCAAAGCAGCCCTACTCTCAGCATCGCCAAAACCACGATCATTTCGATCTAGGCAAACAGTCAGTGCAATCGCGATGGTAATCAGCCCGACAAATACAATCAGTAGCTGCGGAAGTCCGATTGTTTTCGTTCGCATCATCAGAAGAGCCAGCCTTGCGGGATTACCAGGGTCAGGATGTAAAGGAATGCCGAGACGATCCCTAGTGCAAGCAACGTCACCCCTACTCCTTGCCGTTCCATGTCGCTTGCTATGATGCCTGGAATCAGCAACCCGATTGTATGCAAGCTTAGCGATGTCTGAACAACATCGAACACGACCCAATCCATGAGAACGCGGACCGCAATTCCAATGAGCAACAATAGCGCGAATCGGCGACGCCCATAGGCGATGATGAATCGGAACAGCAGCTTGCCGATTCCGAACGCAACGAGAGCTGTTCCCAATGTCGCGAGAATCCTCAATGGCTGTTGGGCGAACAATGCGAGATAGCCAGGGACGATGATTCCTCCTGGCGTGATTCCGGTGATCTCATAGAAGATGAGGCCAACCGAGATGCCAACCGAGAAGAACAACGCCATCATGTCGTCTCTCCTTTCTTCTCAAGATACTGGATGAGTTGTTGCCCTATCCCTCCAGCATTGCCGAATGCGAACACAACGGATTCATCGTCAAGATGCTCAACGATCTGATGCCAGAGCCTTGCCGGTTGCCCGATGCGAGAGAGGTTGATCGCTTCCGGGAAGATGTGCCGCTGCCCAATCATCCGATCACCAGCTGTGAACAGCGCGTCAAACGCCCCTCGCTTCCCAAGAGGCTGAAACAGCTTCGCACGATAGGCTCGATCCTGTCGATGGCAGAAGAGGCCAATCCAAGGAACATCGTGTCCGAAGCGGCTCATCTCGTTCTCGAATCGCAGCTGAGTCGAAACGGGATCATTGGCCGAGAGCGCATTGATGAACGTTATCAGTTTCCCCTTCGAGTGTATGCTGAAGCTACGATCAGACTGTTCAATCTTTGCATACTGTTCAATGGCCTCGATCGCCTCACTAGTACCGATACCCAAGTGCTGACAGACGGCCAGAACCAAGGCCACGTTGTCAGGATAGAGCTCGCCGGTATTCAGGTCCTCGGAGTAGTCTGGTTTGACGACCACGAGTTTTGTCTTGCGTTTTGCAGATTCCCGCTCAATAGGCAACACATGCTCGGTTTCCGCCGTAAACACAACCCCCTTATACGGAATGGCTGAGCTCAACGCGCGCGCGATGTCCTCCAGCGATGTCCCCTGCACATCAACATGGTCAAGCCTTACGTTGGTGATCACACCAATTTGCGAACGCAGAATGGCGTGTTCAGATGCTTTCTGGAGTTCGGGATGAATCGCCATGCACTCAACTACCAACGCCTCCGCGTTTCTCCGAACTGCCTGCCTTATGGTCCAGGCTTGCTCTGCAATAGAAGCTGGCGCCCGTCGCCTAATAGGGATCGTCGTTCCATCCACATCGATCAGTTGAGGGCTGTCTCCGGTTGTTTTCCCGATGGCTCCGATTCCATTTACCTGCAATACATGGGTAAGTAGTTTGGTCGTCTGAGTCTTCCCCCGTGTACCGTTTACGTGAATCACAGTTGAGATGCGTGCCCGTTTTCTACGAAGCGAATAGCCCTCCAATAACTTGCCAGCTATGACGAGCCCGACTGGAACAAGTGCCCAAGTACTCGCGGACATACTCACCTCCCGCTCAACCCTCACAGCATACGCTATCGGAGAAACTGCCCCAGGTTACTGTCGATCAATTCTTCTAGGTCGAATGGGAATGTGAACTCAATCCCCTGCGTGGGGTCTGCAAGGAGCGCATGGTTTGCCAGAATGGCTCGAACCACTGCCAATTGCTCATAGACCCGATTGCCGAGAGGGTTTAGTAAATCGGCAACAACATCAACTGCAGGCGCATCCACAGCTTCGCCATCTACTGGTAAACCGTAGGTAGCTGCCAGATCCGGAAAGGCAAATGACCAGTCTTGACCAGGGTTCGGTGTTTCAATGAGAAACGAGAATGCATTCAGGTCCTCGCCGAACTCCCAGTGATACATGTCTTCTCGCCGGAGGCCTACGCACAGATTCTTCCCCATAACCATCACCCCTTACCCCTGAAAAGGGAAGTGCCGAAGTATACCTAGCCCCCCATCAGATGCGTATAGGAGGAGCGGTTGATAGCTTCTCCGGCATAATCCACCGCCATAGAGGGCTCACCACAATCTTCATGGGTTAGTGATCCTGATTGATCTCATCGGAGTCAATTGAGATACAGGGGCAAGTTCGAATCCCTTACGCTCCAGAGAAATCCACGAAGCGCTGATGGCAACAGAGTTGTCCGCCGTCTGCAAATTCCTAAACCAAATCGCCAATTCACGTATCAATAGATAGCGTCTTGATTATCGAGTTCGAGTCCCCTAGCGGCCTGTTGATTTAAGTTGACCACGCGACTGAATGATATTACAGTGTGTGTTGACA
>CAZKDW010000148.1:0-3458 GCA_964551625.1 uncultured Thermotogae bacterium
CGCCGTCCAATGAGTAATCGGGTTCACTGCTCACACTTGAGTCTGCGGCAAGAACGATCGTGGGGATGAAAAGGCAGGTCAACAGCACGACGACAATCAACGTGCGCATGAGGTCTCCTTAGAGGCTTTGTCTAGATATCGGACTCTTCAGGCTCAAAGGATCGATCAACGAGGATGCGCGCCGTGGTGATCTCTCGGTCAGACGCCCGCTCAACGATCAGCTTCACAGGACCAATTTCGACTTGGTCTCCCTGTTTGGCCATCGAGCCAATGCGGTTTTGGATGAGTCCGTTGATGGTGACGCCTTCGTCTTCTGGAAGCTCGATATCCATCGTTCGGTTCAAGTCGTGAACAGCTGTATCGCCGTTGATCAGGGCTTCGTCTGCTGACAATTGCTTTGCCAGGGCCGCAGGGCGATCGTATTCATCTTCAATCTCGCCGACGATCTCTTCCAAGATGTCCTCGAGCGTTACGATCCCTGCCATGCCACCGAATTCATCGATAACCACGGCCATGTGTACTTTCTGCCGCTGGAACTCTTGCAGCAGCACATTGATTGGTTGCGTGGTCGGTGCGTAATAGGCAGGCCTCTGCAATTGCTGAAGAGTAATACTTGAATCCGTCAAATCGCAGGCCAGCATGTCTTTGGCATACAGCGTCCCCGTGACCTTGTCAGGTACGTCATCGTAAATTGGGAATCGCGAGTGGCCATCTTGAGTGACGAAATCGCGGGCCTCTTTGGCAGGGGTGTTGATCTCAATGGCTTGAACATCGGGCCGAGGGACCATGACCTGCTCTGCCGTCATCTCATCGAAATCGAGAATGCGCCGGATCATCTCGCCGCCGGCCTCGTCTAACAAGCCCGACTCTTGAGAAGCGTCAATCAACGTCTCAATCTGCTCATCAGAGACCTCGATCAGTTCTTTTTCTGACAGATCGACTCCGAATATACGTCCTACGCCGTGGGCAATCTTGCGAAACACGAAGATAAGAGGACGCAGGAGACGCGTCATCGCATAGACTTGATTGATCGTCCACAACGTCAGCCGTTCGGCATTGTGTTTGGCGAAATTCTTCGGTGTGATCTCTCCGAAAATGAGCAGTGCGACCGTCATGACACCTGTAGCAATGAGTCCTTGAACGGTTTTGGACAGCATCTCCAAGCGTTGAATAACGATGATCGTCATCAGCGAACTGGCCATGACGTTGGCTAGGTTATTCAAGACAAGTAATGCGGTAATGAGGTCGTTAGGTTCTTCTAGTAACAACGTCAATCCGCGTTTCTTCTTGGGATGATTGTTAATCAAATAACGCAGTCGCCCTCTTGCCAATGACGTTAACGCCGTCTCAGTGCTTGAGAAATAGGCGGATGACACGATCAAGAAAACGAGCAGCGCAAATTGTGCGCCTGTAGACACAGTTAGCTTCACCTCACGAATTCGTATTATAGGGTGAAGGTGCCCCAGTGCAACAACTTCGGCGTGATTGCCGCCTGGCGCTGGCAGCCAGTACAATGGTGTTCCTTGAGGAGGCACTTATGGATATGCAAGAACTGAAGGACATTATTCGATTGCTCAAAGATGAAGGCCTGACCGAGATTACAATCGCGGACGGTGATGAGCGGGTAACTGTCAAGCGCCTTCTTCAGGGAAGCTCCATCCAGCACGTTCAGGACACGCCGACGGTCGAGGAACCCGCACAAGATACTCCGACTGAGCTGCCTGAGCGGGAGTTCTCGTTAACAGCGCCTCTTGTGGGAACCTTCTATCGACGCCCTTCGCCCGATGATGAGCCGTTTGTTGCAG
Source organism: uncultured Thermotogae bacterium (assembly GCA_964551625.1). Taxonomy (GTDB): domain Bacteria; phylum Bipolaricaulota; class Bipolaricaulia; order UBA7950; family UBA9294; genus SPBW01. Next base: position 1,806 of record CAZKDW010000148.1, read on the forward strand.
CAGGCGATCGCGTTCAAGTGGGAGATACAATTTGCATCATCGAGGCGATGAAGGTGATGAATGAGATTAAGGCCGAAGCCCCTGGCATCGTGAGACAGGCGCTTCTGGACGACGGCGCTATCGTCGAATTCGGGCAGCCACTGTTTATCTTCGAGAAGCTATGAGCTTCGATGCTGTTCTGATCGCCAATCGCGGCGAAATCGCGCTGCGCGTTATTGAGGCTTGCCGAGAGCTAGGACTTCAATCTATCGTCGCCTATTCTGAGGCAGATGCAGACATGCCTTACCTCAAGTTGGCCGATCGATCTATCTGCATCGGTCCTGCTGAGCCAGCCAAGAGCTATCTAAATATCGCCTCCATCATCTCTGCTGCTGAATTGAATGGCGCAGGTGCCATCCATCCTGGATACGGATTTCTTGCTGAGAATTCACACTTTGTCGAGGTCTGCGAGGATCACGGGCTAACCTTCATTGGCCCTTCGCGAGCCGTGATGGAATCGCTTGGCGATAAGGTTGCTGCACGCCAGGCTGTTGCTGAGATGGGCGTTCCCGTGTTGCCCGGTATGCCTATGCCTGAGGGTGCTGACGAGCAGACGGCGGCTGCAGAGGCCATTGGCTATCCTGTCTTGATCAAATCTGTCTATGGCGGGGGCGGTCGTGGGATGCGATGGGTGGATGATCCTAGCGCATTTCTATCCAAGGTGTCAGCTGCTTCAGAAGAGGCTCGCGTTGCCATAGGAAACAGTGAGCTGTATTTGGAGAAGGCGCTGCCGAATCCGCGCCATATCGAGGTCCAGATCATGGCCGATGGCAGTGGCAACATCATTCATCTGGGCGAGCGAGAATGCTCCATTCAACGGCGACATCAGAAACTGCTTGAAGAGACACCGGCCCCCAACCTCCCTCAAGAGATACGCGAAGCGATCTGGGACGCTGCAGTCACTGCCTCTCGCGCTGTCGGATATCGGAATGCTGGCACAGTAGAATTTGTCGTGGCACCGGATCACGCCTTCTACTTCATCGAGATGAATGCGCGTATCCAAGTCGAACACTCAGTTTCGGAGATGATCTGTGGCATGAATCTCATCAAGGAGCAGATTCGCGTGGCCCTCGGCGAGCCCCTGTCCCATAACCAGGAGGAGATTCCCTTTCGAGGCCATGCGATCGAGTGTCGCATCAATGCCGAGGATCCGGATCAGTCCTTCATGCCCAGTTGCGGAACAGTAGGGATGGAACAACTGCCAGGAGGCAACGGGATTCGATTCGACTCAGCACTATATCAAGGTATGAAGGTGCTGCCTCACTATGATTCGCTCATTGGAAAACTGATGGCGTGGGGAGAGACGCGAGACGAGGCCATCGTGCGCATGGAGACATCGTTGGAGCGGTTACGGCTAACGGGTATCCGAACGACAACGCCACTGCTGATGAACATTGTCAGGCATCCGGCCTTTCGAGAAGGCAACGTAACCACAGGCTTCTTAGAGAAACACTTTCCACAGTAGTGAAGTGTGGCAGCGACCGGTTTTCGTAGCGTCGGGAAACCCTACGGGTTCGCTGCTTGTACCCGACGAGGACGTTCACGCGACAACGGATCAACGTCGCATAACCTGCCCGCGCCTGCCTGTGCACTGTTGGCAGACAGGCCCGAAGG
>CAZKDW010000149.1:0-3427 GCA_964551625.1 uncultured Thermotogae bacterium
CTTGGCAAGGCTGTCGGCGCGACGGTGTATGCGGCCGATTACACGATGCCAAACATGCTGCATGCCAAGGTATTCCGTAGCCCCGTCCCATCAGCACGGATCACCCGTCTCGATGTTTCCAAGGCGCGGTCCTTGCCTGGTGTGGTCTGTGTTCTCACCAACGAGGATGCACCCAATGCCAAGTTGAATACGGATATGCCTGGGCAGACGGGCAAGCAGACCCGATCGGGATCTGATGCGCCCGTGTTGGCCAAGGATGTCGTTCGCTATGTTGGCGAGCCCATTGCTCTTGTTGCGGCGGAATCACTTGCCATTGCCGAAGCGGCGCTGAAGCTCATCGACTTGCAGTACGAAACGCTGCCTGCCGTGTTCGACCCTGCAGAAGCGCTCAAGCCGGGAGCTCCGATTCTGTTTGAGCCTGATAATGCTGTAGCTCGGTGGAAGATTCGCAAAGGCGATCTAGACGTTGGAATGGCTGAGGCAGATGTCATTGTCGAAAACACGTTCAAGATGCCGTTTGTCGAACACGCCTATCTGGAGCCTGATGGCGGTGTGGCTTGGGTTGACGAGCAAGGCGTGATCAATATTCGCGTATGTACCCAGGTGGTTGAGCATTTCCGATCGATTGCCCGGGCTCTTGATGTCCCTCAGAATCGCATTCGCATTCGAGGAACGATGGTGGGTGGCGGGTTTGGCAGCAAGGAAGATATTTCCGTAGAAATCTTCCTCGCTCTTCTTACACGAGCCACGCATCGTCCGGTTAAGCTGGTCTATACGCGTGAGGAAGCTTTCGCCTGTACGTCCAAACGGCATCCATTTACCATTACCCACCGTACAGGTGTGAAGAAGGACGGTAGGATCACGGCCGCCCAAATCACCATGCTTGCTGATTCCGGTGCGTATCCCTACCTCAGTCCCTATGTACTGCTCTATGCTACGGGGATGGCTGCCGGCCCATACAAGATTGACAATCTGCATGTGGACAGTGTGGCAGCGGCAACAAACCAGACGTTTACCAGCGCAATGCGGGGATTTGGTGGTCCACAAGCTGCTGTTGGTTATGAACAGCAGATGGATGAGATTGCCAAGACGCTGGGCATGGATCCCTTGGCGGTACGCAAGGCCAACTACATGACGACAGGTGATTCCACGGGCACATGCCAGGTGATCCATTCCGCGGCATGGTCTGAGGAATGTTTAACACGAGCGATTGCGTCGCTAGGCGAGCGAACTCCGGATACGCCTACTCGCAGAATAGGCCGCGGTTTTGCCTCAACGTTCCAAAGCTATGGTCGCATTACCTGGTTCCATGACACATCACATGCATGGGTGGGAATCGAGATGGATGGTACAGTTGTCATTCGCTGTGGCGTACCCGATATCGGCGCTGGGCAGTCGAATAGCCTGTGCCAGATCGTGGCCGAAATCCTCGGAGTGCCGCTGAATCAAGTCACCATCTATGCGACAGACTCAGCACTGACTCCGCTTGCGGGAACTTCGACAGCCACTCGCCAACTCTATATGTCGGGAAATGCAGTGACGATGGCAGCCAATGTTGTTCGCAAGAGCCTGGTGGATCGAGCAGCTCAAGAGCTTGGTGTGTCATCTGACAACGTCGATTTGGCAGATGCCTGTGCATTTGCTATTGACAATCCCAATCAATCTATCGAAATGTCAGCCTTGGTTGGCAAATGTGCGGCAGAGGGATTGCCGCTGGCACACCTGTCGCAATTCAATGCACCCTTCACTGAAGGTATTGATCCTGAAACCGGAAAAGGCGATATCTGGCCCGACTTTACGTTCGGTGCCCAGGCTGTTGAGGTGGCTGTTGATCTAGAGACAGGGCAGATCGAGTTGTTGAAGAGCGCGGCTTGTCACGATGTTGGCCGAGCCATCAACGAGGCTTCAGTCATTGGTCAGATTGCCGGGGGGAGTCATCAAGGTCTTGGGTATGCGTTGATGGAAGATTTCATTCTCAACGATGGTGTACCTAGCACGGAGTCATTTGCTGACTATCTCATTCCGACATCCGTTGATTTTCCAACCACAGATGTGATTGTGCTGGAATCCGGAACCGGCGTTGGGCCGTTTGGTGCTAAGGGTATTGGAGAACCCGCTTTGACACCGGCAGCGCCTGCCGTAGCCAATGCTGTGGCCGACGCGCTAGGCGTCCGCATTACCGAACTTCCGTTAACACCCAAGCGTGTACTGGTAGCCATTGATGTAATGAAGAGGAGAAAGCCATGACTCTCGCAAAGCCGCGAAGTGCGCAAAGGGGGACGCTCTGCGTTCCTGGGGCCGAACTTTGTTCGGCGGGGGGAAAGCTGTCTAGACAGGGATATGGAGCAGTTCTTGGCGGTCTTTGCGCCTTGGCGAGACAAAAAGACTCGAACTTGGAAAGGCGGAGCAGTTGACCAAGCAAATACTTACGGGGAATCAAGCTGTGGCTCTTGGCGCGCTGAGGGCTGGAGTCAAGGTGGCGACCGGGTATCCGGGGACGCCGTCTACGGGCTGTCTAGCCCATTTGATGACACTGGATTTACCTGGTCGGCATGTGGAATGGAGTTCGAACGAGAAAGTGGCGTTCGAGATTGCGTCAGCTGCAGCTTGGGCTGGACATCGTGCCCTGTGCACCATGAAGATGTCGGGCGTTAATGTGGCCTACGATGCGCTGATCTCAATTGCCTACTCTGGAACCAATGGTGGGCTTGTCATCTATGTCGCCGATGATCCCGGCGTCAGCGCGGGTATGCCGGAGCAGGATACGCGCGGATTTGCCTTGATGTCGAATCTCCCGATGATTGAGCCAGCGACACAAGCTGAGGCCTATGAGCTTGTGGGCACAGCCTTTGAGTTGTCTGAGAAGACAGGATCTCCCGTATTCCTTCGCCTCACCACGGCCGTCGCCCTGGGACATACCCAAGTCGAGATTGAAGACGCAGTCCTTCCAAGGGAGATCGAGCCCATTCTAGAACGCGACATCACGCGCTATACCAAGGCTGGCTCCAAGATCTGCCTGGACCAGCACCAGGCATTGATTGATCGACTGGCGCACGCCGGAGACATCGTTCATGAGATGGGGCTCAATCACCTGGAGCTCGCGCCGCACCCCAATGGTATTGGAATCATCGCCTTGGGCGCCGCCAGTTCCTATCTGAATGAAGCTCTCCTGCTTCTCCCTAATGCAGGAATAAATCAAGGCAACGCTTCCTTGGCAGAAACCGTGTCTGTGTTGAATGCAAGAACGACGATTCCGTTTCCTTGGGAGGAGACGAAGCAGCTGCTGGCACATTGCAGCAAGATCCTTGTGCTAGAGGAATTGGAGCCGCACATTGAGCGTGACGTATACGTTGCCGCCCAACAGCTTGGATTCAACGGCCCCATCATCGGCAAACTCGACGGCACCCTCTCCCCCATCGGCGAATAC
>CAZKDW010000150.1:0-3252 GCA_964551625.1 uncultured Thermotogae bacterium
GGAATCCAACTCACTCAAGCGACCCGATGTGCGCTTCAGCTTGTGTCTGTAAGCGGTGGACAGATTGGCCTCGAACTGATCGAGTCTGGCAACACTGACGTAAACGATCTGACGATTGGCGGAGCTTCTGAGTATGGTGTGCTTTTGCAGGGGGCATGGAACAATTCACTGAGCAACCTCTCGCTCACGGGAAACGGTGTGGGGATAGCGATTGAATTGGCCTCTACGAGCAATGTGATTGAGGCGAGCGCCATTGAAGCTTCATCCACTACGGGGATTGAGATTCGAAGCTCGAACGACAATACCATCTCGGATACGACGATTACTGCGGGTCAAGTTGGAATCTCTCTTGAAGGTGTTACGGGAACAGAAATCCGCGGATGTTCTGTGCTGGAACCTGCAATCTCTGGTGTTGTTCTTCAGCAGGCAGTGAAGAACCGAATTCTCGAAACAACGATAGAGGGGAGTCAGGGGGCTGGTATTCAGCTTGCTCAAAGCGCAGAGAATGCCCTGTTAACCAACACGATCTCGGGCTCTAAGGAAGCTGGCATCGGTCTGATTACGAGCAGTCGAAATCTGGTGATGGGAAACGTGGTCGATGGATGCTCCATAGGAATTCATGTTTCGCGATCCGATGACACACGGATTCTGAGGAATACAGTTTCCAACGCAGCGCTGAGCGGCTTCTACCTGTCACAAGGAAAGTCCAATCGCCTGTTGGACAACAGTACCTCCGGGGGAGCCTTTGGCCTCCTTATCTCTGAATCGGGCAGCAATACAATTCTTCGCAATGCTTTCAGCGGGGCTGAAGGTGCTGGCATGCTCCTGATTGACAGCGTCGGTGACAATCATGTGTCTGAGAACGAAGCTCGCGGCAACGTGCAAGGACTTGTTCTAGCAGCAGCGGCCAACGATCGCTTCACTCAGAATCAGATCCTGAATAACGATACAGGCATGGCAGTTACAGGGTTGGGCAGTGGCGTACGCATCGAAGGGAACACAATTGCGGAGAATGATGTCGGGCTTGGATGGGTGTCGAACCTCGATGGTTTGAGGACGGATCTTGATGTTCTTGGAATCGCATTCGCAAGAAGGGAAGAGAGCTTGCCACCCATTCTTGCCAACAACGTATTCAAGGGAAACGAACGCTTCGACATCCAAAACGAGACTATGGGTACGTTGCCTGCTGCTGATAACTGGTGGGGAACCGCCATTTCCAGAGATATCGGCGAAGCCGTTGTATCTGATGGCGTATCCCTTGAGCAGTCGTCTTGGAAAGGTGTGATTGCTGTTGGAACGGGATCGGACGATGTCCGCGTCCTCTTGGGCCGCATCTTGCAGTTTAAGCTAACTGAAGCCGGGTTCCGTGTGATTGATCTAGTAGGAATGGGCCCTTCTGACCTGGTTCAACAAGCGCTTGCGGATTCGGATGTTGATCTGATCTGGTGGAGCGGCCCGACGCCGGATTCCCAGTCTTCTACTGTAAGCGCTCCTTCAACCGTTGTTTCGACATCGGCTGTGCAGGGATGGAGCATCATTGTCTCATCACAACTCGGGAGCCAGCTTGCGAGTGCGACAGTGTCGGGACTTGCTGCCTGGGTCGCTGAAGCGGGGACTCCTCTGCGGTACGCTGCAACGTCTGGGCTTGGCGAGGACGAATTTGATACGTTCCTGGCTGCTTATGGATTGGAGAATGCGGTTCGTTCCTTCACGCAGTCTGACGCATTGGAAGAGGTTGAAGCGCTTCTCAAGTTCGGAGCCGTTGATGTGGCTGTGATAGGAAGCCTCCAGGAAACGTTGACTCGTTCGGGCTTCTTGGCGATTGCCGATGATCTTCATCTTCTGGCCGAGGACCCCATCTCGATGATTGTTCAGCAAACGATTTCGACCAAGTACGCCGAGATCCGGGAAATATTGGCGGTTCTTGGAGAACAGCTTACTACAGACGTACTACATGACTTGGTCAGTCGTATTCGATTGCTTCACCAAGAGCCAGAAGATGTGGCTCGGGCGTTTCTACAAGCAGGAATGTAATCTTGGAAGGGGAAAAGGAGATCTAGATGGATTCCAGCAGCGAGATCAAGCAGCAGCGAGATCAGCGCCCCAATCTATTTATGCGCCTTCGATCTGCGCTTCGATACGGGACGACCTTGCGAGGGAAGCTTGTTGTCCTTGTGTTGGCGGTTGCCCTGTTGGTTGTCGGGGCGTTGTACTGGTTCTCGTTGGCCTCCTTGCGTACGTCGATTACCGCAATCTATGAATCGCGCGCGCGCAGTGTGGCGGCCGTCATCTCCAAGTCGATCCAAGAGAAAGACTATATCCTCTACTACTCGGATGATCTTGATGCTGATATTGGGCGACTTCTCGATCGATATGAAGCCGTCATGGGTATCACGGTTGTCGGGATGAGTGCACGAGGGTTCCTCGTTGTGGCAAGCACAGATCCGACAGCGGTTGGAAAATTGGCTACTGAGGAAGAACAGGCTCAATTTGAGGTGCTATCCACTGTTGAAGTTGAGCGCGAGAGAATGGGAGATGCTGCGTTCCTGAGGGCTTATCATCCCATTTTCTCAGGCGCAGACTTGATTGGCGTTGTTCTTGTCGACATGTCGCTTGCCGAACAGTCTCGGTACATTGCAGCGCTGACGTGGCAGTATGGTATCGCTGCGGTTAGTGGGTTCCTTATTCTTGGAGGGCTGTTGTATCTTGCACTCCATGGCATTGTGACCAAGCCTGTGAAGGGCGTTGCCCAGGCGATGAACGCGGTTGCCCAGCGCAACTATGATGTTGAGGTCTCAGTACCCTTCCGGCGGATTCCAGGCACACGTCAGCGAGACGAAGTGTCGCAACTGATCGACGGCTTCAATCTCATGACCAAGGTCATTCATTCACACGAGCAGGAGCTCATGAAACTTGTCGTTCTGGATGAGTTAACTGGCACCTATACCATGGATCATCTGCGGGCGGAGCTGGAGCGTGAGCTGCACAAGACGCGCCGATACAAACACCCGACGTCTCTTTTGCTTGTCGATCTGCAAGGAATTGAGGAGCGAAGCGCAGAAGAGAAGGATGAAGTATTGGTTCGCACGGCGAGCTTCTTGGTGAGCAATCTGCGCAATGTCGATGTGCTCTTCCGGATTGGGGATCGGCGATTCGCATCGCTATTGCCCGAGACACCACCAGACGGAGCAGCGATTGCTGCATCGAGGCTGGAAACCCAGACCCCTGATGTGACGAATCAGTACGACTTCA
>CAZKDW010000151.1:0-3239 GCA_964551625.1 uncultured Thermotogae bacterium
ATAGGAATTACTACACCCCCCAGGGTTCTCTTCCATCTTCACACCTTGATTGACCTGCTAGTTGATTAACGTCAGTGCTTCGCTACGTGAGGCTTGGTCTCTGTAGAAGCTGCCGCGAATGGCGGAGGTTACCATCTTGGCTCCCGGTTTCTTCACGCCGCGCAGTGTCATACACATGTGCGTCGCCTGAATTCTCACCAGCACGCCCATGGGGTCGAGTTTCTTGACTAAGGCATCTGCCACTTGTTGTGTCAGCCTCTCTTGGAGCTGCGGGCGGCCTGCGGCAATGTCGACGGCGCGCGCGAGTTTGCTAACACCGACAATGCGTCCGCCCTTGGGGATGTAGACGATGTCGGCGGTGCCTACGAAGGGAAGAAAATGATGTTCGCACATCGAGAAGAAGGGAATATCTCGCAACGCAATCATCTCTTCGTACTTCTCTTGATAGAGGACCTCCAGTACATCAGATGGATCTTCGTTAATGTGCTGGAAGAACTCGGCATACATGGCCGCGACGCGGCGCGGCGTGTTGGCGATCACTTCTTCATTGAGTCGCTTCTCTCCAACGCCAGCGAGAAGCTCCTTGACTGCTGCTTCGATACGTTCTTGATCCATTAGACGGCCTCCACACGCAAGCATAGAGCAGGCAACAGCATGGGGCAACAAGAAGGAGGTGCCCAGATCAGATCGCTCTCGAATGGGCAAATCTCTTGCTTGTGGAGATGCGTCGGCTTTCCTACACTTGGCATGTTGCAAATTTGTGATTCAGCGGCGCTCAATGCGCACATGGAGGAAGGGCAAATGACAGTACCCGCAAACTATCGAGTCATCTCCGAGCAAGCCTACACGCTGGGCGAGGTTGTACGCGGCTATACCAGCCGTTCGCTTTACGTCAACGTGGATACGGGTGTAATCGAAGAGCGTCCGGTTACGCAGCAGATGAAGGACATCTTCATAGGCGGTCGTGGCTTTGGCGTGTGGCGGTTGTGGAATGCCGTGGAAAATACGACCCAGTGGGATGACCCCGAGAATGAGCTTGTGATCTCGTCTGGACCTATTGGTGGAACGATAAACTACCCTGGCTCAGGGAAGTCGATTGTCGTGAGCTTGTCTCCGCTGACAGGCGGCGTGATCGATTCTAATGCCGGTGGTTATTTTGGTCCCTACCTCAAATTCGCTGGATGGGATGCCCTTGAGTTGCAGGGCAAGGCCAAGGATGACGTCATCGTCTTCATCGATGGAACCAAGGGTGTCGTTCAGCTGTTGGCGTGTCCTGAAATGGATATGAATACACATATCCTTGGGGAACGACTGCTTCATGATTTCGCGGACTCAGACAACAAGCGCGATATTGCTGCGGTTTCTACAGTTACTGCAGGCGTGGGTGCTGAACACTCTCGCTGGGGTTGTCTCAATTTCAGTTTCTTCGATCTCAAGCGAGAGGCATTGCGTGTCAAACAGGCAGGTCGCGGAGGAACGGGAACCGTTTTTCGAGACAAGAGGATCGCTGGATTGGTCGTCAAGAGTCCAGGAGTCAGCCCAGCGTCCAATCACCCCGCTGATCTGAAACGTATTCAGGAGACGGGCGCGCGCATGACCAAGGAAATCATGGCCCTCGACGCGAGCCAGTGCGACATGCGCCGTGTGGGTACATCGCATCTCGTCGAGATCATGGATGAGTACGATCTGCTCCCTACGCATAACTACAAGTTCGGCCGCCATCCTGACTCGGGCAATATCAGCTCTCCTGTGTGGCGTGAGCGATTTAGCCAGGGCATGCCCGATGCGTGCTGGATAGGTTGCACGATGTCCTGTTCCCACGCAGTTGACGATTTCCTGCTGACATCTGGTCCCTACAAGGGAACGAAAGTGCTTGTCGACGGGCCTGAGTATGAGACTGCAGGCGGAAGCTCCAACATGGGGATCTATGATCCTGGATTCGTGTTGGAAGTGAATTTCTATTGTGATACCTATGGTATCGATACCATTTCCTATACAACAGGACTCGCGTTTGTAATGGAATGCTATGAAGCAGGGTTAATCGGTCCAGAAGCGACGGGAGGCCTTGACCTCCACTTCGGCAACAAGGAAGCGGCCTTGGAAGTCCTGCACCAGATTGGCCGAGGAGAAGGATTTGGCACCATTGTTGGGCAAGGCATCCGCCGCATGAAAGAGATCTTTGCACGTGACTATGGCGCGGACCCAGCCTTTATGCAGGACATCGGCATGGAAGCCAAGGGCCTTGAGTACTCCGAATACGTCACCAAAGAGTCGCTCGCCATGCAGGGCGGCTACGGGCTTGCTCTGAAGGGGCCTCAGCATGATGAAGCTTGGCTCATCTTCATGGATATGGTGAATAATCAGATTCCGACGTTTGAGGATAAGGCCGAAGCGCTTCACTACTACCCCATGTGGCGCACGTGGTTTGGCTTGGCCGGGCACTGCAAGTTGCCGTGGAATGATGTCGAACCTGAGGAAAATGCGCAGACGTCGGAGCCAGCCAAAGTGCCCGAGCATGTGGACAACTACTGCAATGTTTTTGCCGGTGTCACGGGAACTGAAGTCACTCCAGCGGATCTGATCCTTCAATCCGAGCGTGTGTACAACTTCCAGCGAGTGTTTGGCGCGCGACTGGGCTTGGGCACACGCGAACATGACGCCATCCCCTATCGATCTGTGGGACCGGTGACCGAGGAGGAATACGAATCCCGCGCCGATCGCTATGATGGCCAGCTCAAGGACAAACTCAATGTCGATCCATCGGGCAAGACGACGGCCGAGAAAGTGGCTATCCTTCGAGCCCATCGCGAAGAACAGTATGAAATCCTCATCGATGCCGTTTACAAACGAAGAGGGTGGACAAGCAACGGGATTCCGACGCTTGCCAAGCTCAAGGAACTTGGCATTGACTTCCCAGACGTTGTTGACGTTGTGACGCCGCTCCAATAGGGAACAAGAGACGATTCCTGGATCGAAGCAAGAGGGTTCGCGCATAGCCGCGGGCCCTTTTCTTTGCTCTCCTACTTCATGACGAGGATTACCCTATTCTCGCAATCTCATGCACGTGGTTCTATGAGGGTTGAGGAACCCATGGATGAGTGCCCGCAACGCCTATGATTGAAATACAGACTGCGTTTCGCTACAATTTGGCTGGGTGGTGAGATGGCTACGAAACCTCAAAGTATGCCGGCTTATGAAGCCGATCAAATCAAAGTTCTAGAAGATCTCGAACCAGTACG
>CAZKDW010000152.1:0-3230 GCA_964551625.1 uncultured Thermotogae bacterium
TAGAAGAACCGCCTGGTTCTTCTCACAAGCAACTCGCTGGGACAGCGAGTTGCCGTGCTCCAAGGAACTCACCTTGAGTGAGTTCCTCTCATCTTTGATGAGGTGCCGATGGGAGGAGGTCGGGTGGGGGTGAGTGCGAAGCAATATCGTTTCAACTCTTCATGCCTTCTCCGCGTTCTCTGCGCACGCTGCGGTGCAAGCTGGTGTTCAGAAGAAGAGGTCTGAAAGGCCTGCAAAACGTCACAAGCTACAGCGTCAAACCTCGCCCATCGTCCCAGAGGGTTTGGAAGAACGTTTCAAAAGGGGCAGCGATCTCAGGAAGATTCACGAACGCTATATCTATTTCGCAGTTCTTCTCGAGCGAATAGTAATTCCAGTTCGTCGATCCAAGCACGACCGTACATCCGTCAATCACCACCATCTTTGTATGCGTGGTCAGTCCTGGATCGTCTAGACGGACCTCGACTCCACGCTGTAGGAGGACGAGAGCCGATGTCAGATTGGCTTCTGCCGAATCGGCGTAATAGGCGCAGTCATCGAGCAACACCTTGACATCCAACCCACGATTGGCCGCGTCTGTCAGGGCATGCAACAAGTCATTAGCCAAGCTATCCCCATATCCTGAGTAATACGACATACGATACATGGACATGTGAATCGATCGCGTCGCCTCTGCAAACAGCGCCAACAAAACGCGGGCATAAGAAGCCGAATCAGGAAGGTCGGCCAGTGGAATGACCAACGGTGTACTACCAAACTCATCGGGCAGCGCAATCTCAACCTCCCGATTTGATGCATCTCCCGCCCACAACACATTGAAATAGTCCGTGTAGAACGCACCGATTGAGGTCTCTTGAACGAGCACATCCGCCTGCCAGTGTTCGGTAAGTGCATAGCGATTCCAGTTCGACGACCCAAGGATGACGGTTGTTCCATCTGTAATGATCAGCTTTGCATGGAGAGTGACAGCTGGATCATCGAATTTCGCCTCAATCCCATGATCGAGGAAGAAAGACAACGTCGGCTGATTCTTAGCCGTGATCTCAGGTGCCCAATCTGATGAATCGAGGATGGCGCGAACGACAACGCCGCGCTCAGATGCCTCAGCCAACGCAGGAAGTATCGGATTGTCATCGATGCGTACGCTGGAGATCAGCATGTCGATCGACACACGCGCCGCAGCAATAGCTTCCAGGACAGCAGCACAGTACACGGCATCCTCAGGCACGCCCACCAACGGTTGTGCGGTAATGCTTGTGTCCGCGCCCAAACACGCCAAGGACGCGGCATTGAGAACCGCAATCGCAAGCAGCCATCTAAACGTTCGTTGAACACGTATGAACATCTACGATAGAATCCTACTCTAAGGAGGGGAATATGGTCAAAGAACTCGATGCAAAACAACTCCGCTATACATGCGATCCGTCTTCCTTCAGCTTCCAAACTACGGCCGAACTAGAGCCTCTCGATCGAATTATCGGTCAAGAGCGGGCCATCGAAGCATTGAAACTCGGTCTTGGTATCAAGGATGCCAAGAATCGATACAACATATACGTAGCAGGCGATCCAGGAACTGGGAAATTGTCAGCGGTTGAACATTTTCTCAGCCGCGCGTCAGCCAACGAGCCGCAGCCTCCCGATTTGTGTCATGTGCATAATTTCGACAATCCGTACAACCCGAACTATCTGGAGCTTCCGGCTGGCCGAGGCTGCCAACTGCGAACCGACCTTGAGCACCTCATCAAGAGACTGAAACGAGAGATTCCTTCTGTCTTTGAGTCCGACGAATTCAAGGGCCGTAGTAAGAAGACGGTCGAGCAATTCAATCAGAAACGAACCACATTGCTTGAGAGCATGGAGAAGCAAGCGCGAGAGCTTGGATTCTCCATTCAACGATCCCCCATGGGCATCAACACGCTCCCCTTAGACGAAGGGGGAGATCCGTTGAGCCAAGAGGATTACGGCGCCTTGCCTGATGAAGAGCAAGCATCGATCCGAACCCGCCAGGGCGAAGTGCAAGCACTCATCCAAGAGCGATTGCAGGAAGTCGCGCGAGTGGATGAAGACCGCGAATCGAAGATCAAAGAGCTGGCCAAGGAAGCCGTCTTGTTCATGATCGAGCCCCACATCAGCTCACTCAAGACCAGCTATGACGGATTGCCCAAGGCCTTGACGTTCTTGGACTCGTTGAAGAAAGACATCGTTGAAAACGTCGATGCCTTCCGAAACGGCGGACAGGCTCGCAAGCCTGCCATGCCCATGCCATTCCAGATGCCAAAGACCGATCCTTTCAAAAAGTACTCTGTCAACGTGTTGGTCGACAATGCCAAGACAGAGGGCGCACCCGTGATCGTGGAGCAAAACGCTACCTACCCCAACCTGTTCGGATCGATCGATCGTCGCGTGCAGATGGGTGTCGCCGTCACCGATTTCACCATGATCAAGCCAGGATCGCTGCATCGCGCCAATGGCGGCTATCTGGTATTGAGTGCCAACAATCTATTCCGCCTTGGACTCAGTTGGGAAGCGCTCAAGATCGCCATCAAGCGCCGCGAAATTCATATCGAAGATCCCATGCAGATGATGGGATACTCGACCACGGAAGGACTGCGCCCTGAGCCTATCCCTTTCCGTATCAAACTCGTCATCATTGGCAGTCCACACATCTATGAATTGCTCTATCACTATGACGAAGACTTCGCCAAGCTGTTTAACATCAAGGCTGATTTCGGCATGGAGATGGCGCGAACACCCGAGCATGAACAGGAGATGGCCCAATTCCTAGGTTCTTGCTGTCAGCAAGAACCCGGAGTGATTCCGTTCGCCCCCTCAGGCGTAGCCAAGATAGTGGAATATGCCACAGAGCTCACAGGTGACCAGACCAAGCTCTCTTGCCAATTCGGCAACCTCGTGTCCGTAGTCAAGGAAGCCTCGTTCTGGGCCAAGGAAACGGGCTCTGAGAAGGCCACAGCAGAGCACGTCGACAAGGCAATTGATCAGCGCGACTATCGCCACAATCGCATCGACAGCAAGATTCAGGAAATGATCGAACGTGGAACCATCTTCGTCGATACCGAGGGCGAACGGGCAGGGCAAGTCAACGGCTTGGCCGTGCTTCAAATGGGCAACTACGCCTTTGGCAAGCCATCGCGTATCACAGCCTCTGTGTTCACTGGCAAGGGCGGCATCATCGATATTGAACGTGAAGCCAAACTGGGTGGCAAGACACA
>CAZKDW010000153.1:0-3226 GCA_964551625.1 uncultured Thermotogae bacterium
TCGTGGCTGGACTTGCGCCGTACAAAGATCGGGTTCACACACTGACTTACGACAAACGGCCGCGAGTTCTCAGAACACGAGCAAATGCCCGCTGAGCTTGACGCCCAAGTCTACTTCGCACTCCCCTACTTGTCCTGGGAACGTGGGGCGAACGAGAACACCAACGGATTGATCCACCAGTACTTTCCCAAGGGACAAGATCTAACCGCCGTTAGCGAGGCTCAGATCGAGTACGTGATGAATCAACTTAACCACCGCCCAAGAAAGACCCTCGGCTATCGAACTCCTTACGAGGTATTCTTCAATACACGCACACCGCTGCGGTTGCACTTACTAGTTGAATCCAAGGTGGGATAGAATGTCTCACGACAGAAGGGAGTGTGGCGATGAAATACCTCAGAGTCGCGGTGGGCGTACTCAGTCTTGCACTATCGTTATCGATCAGTGGCCTTGCCGCGTATCCAGTGTCTGTCCTGGATGACCGAAATCAGTTGGTGACGATCGTAAACGTGCCTGAAAGAATCGTGAGCCTGAATGCTCTGTATGCGCAGATCATTGTTGATTTGGGTGAGGCCGGCCGGTTGATTGCTGTCGCTGAGTCAGAAGATAATCCACAGACGCTTGCTAATCTGCCGACAGTGGGCCCTGCAGTTTCCCCCAATGTTGAAGTGATTCTTGGGTTCGAGCCTGATCTGGTCTTGGGTGCCAACGACTGGGGAGGAGAGAGGCCTACGCTGGAAGCAGCCGGCGTGACGGTGTTGACAACACCTTGGATTTCAAGCGTGCTATCCATTTTTGACACGATCCATACACTCGCGGCTGCACTTGGCGTGGAGCAGGCTGGCGATCTTCTTGTAGGACGTATCGCAACGCGTCTGATCGCAGCCGAGTCTGCTGTGCTTGGGCTGCCATCTGTTGAGGCTGCATTCCTTTACGCTGCTACAGCGGAAGATCCCCCCTATGCAGCTGGCGGAGACTCCATTGAGCATGAGCTGATCCTGCGTGGCGGAGGCACCAATATATTCTCAGAACTTGTGTGGAGCCCCCAGGTGAGCTTCGAAGCGATCATTGCTCGAGATCCTGAGGTTATCTTCACTGCACCATCGCAGATCGAGAACATTACGGGGAATCCGTTGCTTCAAGGCGTCGCAGCTGTAAGGCATGATCGCGTCATTGGCATTCGAGCAAGCACAGTGGCCTCGACTCAAGTGGCAGATGCGCTTACAGCAATGATCGTCGGACTTTATGGAGAAATGCCATGACATCATGAATTTTGTCAAACGTCGTGGTAGGATCTGGATTCTCTGGGGACTCGTTATTGTCATGCTGCTGTCAGTGATTGCAGGCATCATGGTAGGCCCTGTTATGGTCCCCATGAAATCAGTGATCGCGAGTTTGTTTAATGCTCAAGATGAGAGTCTGACAGCTTTCCAGCGCGTCATTGTGAGACAAATTCGGCTACCGCGAGTGCTTCTCGGAATGCTGGTAGGATCCGCGCTGGCTGTATCCGGTGCAGCGATGCAGGGCCTGTTTCGCAATCCGCTTGCCAGTCCATACATTCTTGGCCTTGCTAGTGGCGCATCTGCAGGTGCTGCTGGAGCCATTCTCTTCGCTGCTGGCTCTCTCTTCCTCCTGCCGCTGGGCGCCTTTGTCGGTGCTTCTGTTGCGGCGCTCGTTGTATTCAACCTTGCACGTGGGAGAGATGGCCGAACATCGATTCTTACGCTCATTCTGGCTGGAGTTGCTATTGGGGCGTTGTTTTCCGCGATCACGAGTTTCCTTCTATTCATAAGTTCTGGTGGTGAGAAGCTCTCGGATGTTCTCTTTTGGATCATGGGTGGACTTGGTAGGGCGAGTTGGACGTCGGTCGCCATATTGGCTCCCATCGTCCTAGTCGGAATTGGCGCGATCATAACCTTCACCAGGGACCTGAACGCTCTCGCGCTCGGTGAGGATGGTGCCCATCATGTGGGAGTCAATCCTGAAAAGCTATATCGATGGTTATTGGCATTGACCACGCTACTCACGGCGTCTGCGGTTGCAGTTGCAGGAACGATCGGATTTATCGGATTGGTCATCCCGCACGTGATGCGTCTGTTGATTGGGCCAGATCATCGGAAGTTAATCCCTGCATCTGCGCTTGTAGGTGGTTGCTTCCTTGTTTGGTCTGATATGGTAGCTCGAACCGTGCTTGCCCCGGCTGAATTGCCAGTGGGCGTCATCACAGCCTTTATTGGTGCGCCGTTCTTCCTGTACTTACTGAAGACGCGAGGGGCGAGTCTCTGATGCGTATTGAAGCGAGGAACATCTCCTATGCCTATCGGGAAATAGGCCTGGCACTTGACGACGTCAGTCTTGAGATTTCAAATGGTGCTTCAGTTGCGGTGATCGGCCCGAATGGCTCGGGGAAGAGCACGCTGCTGCGAATCCTCTCTGGCGTACTGAGGCCCAAGAGCGGTGTTGTGCTGCTTGATGATGTGCCGATCCACGAGCGTTCGGCACGCGATGTGGCAAGACACTTGGCCATGGTTGAACAGGAACGCTCCATCGGGTTTGACTTCACGGTCCGCGAGGTCGTTGCGATGGGACGGACGCCCCATCGCAGTAGATTCGCCAGGGAAACGCAAGCGGACGCTCAAGCGATCGAGCATGCCATGGAGCTGGCCGATGTGCGCCCACTAGCCCATCGTTCAATTCGTGCGATCTCAGGAGGTGAGGGACAGCGTGTCCACTTGGCTATGGCTCTTGCCCAAGAACCCTCTGTGCTTCTCTTAGATGAGCCAACCACATTTCTCGATCTACGACACCAGACCCAGTTCATGTCCATCGTGCGACAGCGTGCAAACGAGGGGATGACTGTATTAATGGCGATTCATGATCTGACCATGGCAGCCCAAATGGCCGACCGCATGGCGTTACTGAAAAGCGGTCGTGTGCTCGTCGAGGGCAAATCGCAGGATGTGTTGACAGCGCAGAACGTGGAGAGCGCATTTGGCGTTCGCGCCATTGTTGGCCACCACGCGCAGTTGGCGAGTACCTACGTACTTCCCATCCTAACAGGAGAGAGGAAAATGTTGACCGGGCCGTCATGACTGTTGAGATGGACTGAGAGTCGATCAGGGGAGCTCTCGTAGATTGCTGCAGATTCCTTTATATCTACGTTATTGACACCTGTAGTTATGGAGAATCTCGTAAGAGTGTTTGTTGCTGACGACGACCTTCAGAT
>CAZKDW010000154.1:0-3194 GCA_964551625.1 uncultured Thermotogae bacterium
GATGAAGCTTGAAGAGTTGAAGAAGATCCGCGAGCAGGCTTCCGAGGACATGAAGCTCAAAGAGGGGAAGGCTCGCATCGAGATCCGCGTTGCTATGGGCACAAGCGGGATTGCGGCTGGATCTCGAACTGTGCTTCAAGCGTTTCTCGACGAGCGCGCGAGCCGGAATCTAACGGATGTCATCGTGACTGAAACTGGGGAACGAGGATGGGCATCCTGCGAGCCGGTCGCCGAGATCCAGGAAGCGGGCAAAGAAGCTGTTTTCTACAGTTGTCTGACTGCGGCTAAGGTCAAGCGCATTACTGAAGAACACATCGTCGGGGGAACGCCGGTTGCGGATTATCAAATTAATCCAGCGGGATAGAGCCTCTACGGAGGTATAAGGAGAGGGCGTGGAAAACATAACGTTGATGATCGACGGGCAGCTACTCACTGCATCGCCCGGCGAGACCATCCTCAAGGTGGCAGAGCGCAACGGGATTCGAATCCCCACGTTGTGTCATTTGGAAGGGTTGACGGACGTGGGCGCGTGTCGCCTGTGCATTGTTGAAGTGGCCGGGCAACTGGTGACGTCATGCACGACTGAGGTCGTAAACGAAATGGTCGTGCAGACGCAGACCGAGACGGTTAAGAAGCATCGACGGCAGATTCTTGAGCTGCTGTTTGCCGAAGGTAATCACGTGTGCTCATTCTGCGTGTCGAATGGAAGCTGCGAGTTGCAGGATCTGGCGTGCGAACTGGAAATGCATTCTGTGACGGTTCCCTATTCCTATCCGCGCAATCGTGTAGACGCGAGCCATCCGTGGTTCTTGATCGATCGAGATCGCTGCGTGCTATGTGGCCGATGTGTTCGTGCATGTGCAGAAGTTGAAGGCGCACGTACGTGGGCTTTCGCCGATCGCGGACACACTGTCCGAGTGATCACCGATTTGGATGTGGATTGGGGCAATGCGGAATCCTGCACCAGCTGTGGCAAGTGTGTTGAGGCTTGCCCGACGGGTGCCCTCGTTCTTAAGGGTGCGTCGAATGCTGAAATGCGAAAGGATTCAGACTTGGTCGCTCGTTTGATCGAAAGGAGAGAACATGAGTAAGGTCAAAGTCGCTACCATGTGGTTCAGTGGCTGTGCGGGCTGTCACATGTCTCTTCTCGATATCGACGAAGTGTTCATTGAGCTTGCTAGCCGCATTGAGTTGTGCAACAGTCCCCTCACAGACCTCAAGGTCTTCCCTGAAGGCGGCGTCGATGTCACGATTATCGAAGGCGCTGTTGCCAACGAGGAGCACCTGCATTTGGTCAAGGAAGCGCGGGCAAAATCTAAGATCCTTATCGCGCTAGGCGATTGCGCTGTGACCGGAAATGTTCCTGGCATGCGCAACGGCCTTCCGACGGACAAGATGATCGAGGATATCTACGGCAAGGGCGCCACGACGAATGGCGAACTGCCATACGAAGTGGTTCCTCGCTTGCTGGATCGCGTCCGGCCCATTCATGAAGTGGTTCCGGTGGAGTTCTTCTTGCACGGTTGTCCTCCTCCTCCGGGTGTCATTGCCAAGGCTATCCTTGCTCTGCTCGACGGTAAAACGCCAGAGCTCGTGGGCGAGGATCTTAAGTTCGGTTAGGGAGAGAACATGGAAAAACAGATACATATCGAGCCGGTCACTCGCATCGAAGGCCATGCCAAGATCACGGTCTTTCTCGATGACGCCGGTGACGTGAAGGACGCTCAGTTCCATGTGACCGAACTGCGCGGTTTTGAGAAGTTCTGTGAAGGCCGAACCTTGTGGGAAATGCCTGGACTTACCGCTCGAATTTGCGGCATCTGCCCAGTTTCTCACATTCTGGCTTCGTCTAAGGCTGCGGACGCGATCTTGTCCGTGCGTATTCCCAGGACGGGCGAGATGTTGCGCCGGATGATGAACTTAGGTCAGTTCATTCAATCGCACGCCCTTAGCTTCTTCTACTTGTCTGCTCCCGACTTCCTGCTAGGGTGGGACTCCGATCCCGCACTCCGCAATGTAGTCGGTCTTGTACAAGCCAATCCTGACTTGGCACGCAAGGGTATTCGCCTGCGAGCCTTTGGTCAGGAAGTTATTAGCCGATTGGGTGGCAAGCGCATCCATCCGGCTTGGGCAGTCCCCGGTGGCGTGAACGCTCCGCTGACTGTAGAGGATCGCCAGTGGTTCCTGGAGAACCTGCCGGAATGCAAAGACACCATTCGAGAAACCATTGACCTGTTCAAGTCATCGTTTGATTGCGATGCACGCAGTGTCATCGGCGAATTCGACAGCATGTACATGGGTCTCGTAGCTCCTGGCGGCAAATGGGAACATTACGAAGGCTTGATTCGAATCGTGGATCAAGACGGATCGATTGTTGTCGAGGGCCAAGACCCCTCTCGCTACTTCGATATCATTCAGGAAGCGTCCGAGCCTTGGACGTATCTGAAGTTCCCTCATTACGTCCCCCGAGGCTATCCCGATGGCATGTATCGCGTCGGACCGCTTGGACGAGTCAATGTGTGTGAATCCTTCGGTACGCCAGAAGCCGATGCGGCACTGGAAGAGTTCCGTGTTTCAGCCAGCCGCTGCTCGGGCAAGGTGTTCGACTATCACTACACGCGACTACTGGAAATTCTGGCATCGATCGAGCGCATGGAATTGCTGCTTGCTGATGAGGACATTCTTAGTCCGCACATTCGTGCTGAAGCTGGCATCAACCAGCTAGAAGGCGTAGGCATTCACGAAGCGCCTCGCGGCACGCTGATTCATCACTACAAGGTGGACGAGAATGGCATTATCGAGAAGGCGAATTTCATCGTCTCTACGGGCCACAACAACCTGGCGATGAACATGGCAGTGAAGCAGATTGCCAAGAAGTACATTGCCAAGGGGAACGTGACCGAAGGCATCCTCAACAGGATTGAGGGTGGCATTCGCGCCTACGATCCATGCTTATCTTGCTCAGTGCATGCTGTCGGCCAAATGCCGATCCAACTGAGCATTGTGGATGCGGACGGCAAGCTGCAACAGACGATGACGCAAGAATAGCTATGGAACTTGTCATCGGGATCGGGAATGAATTGCGAGGAGATGATGGCATCGGCCCACGCGTGGTCGATGCCACTCCCGCGCGCCCCGATCTGGAGATGATGACGGTTCATCAGCTGACGCCTGAGCTTGCCGACAAGATTCGT
>CAZKDW010000155.1:0-3189 GCA_964551625.1 uncultured Thermotogae bacterium
TCCCCAATGTGCGGGGGATGAACAGCCGGTCTTCATCACTCCATAGGTTTAGCTTCATTGCACACTCCATTCAGACTCAAGGACAGACATAACAATGTGGTCATGATACGCGCCGTGCCGATAATAGGCCTCTCGCAACACACCCTCATGCTTGAAGCCTGCTTTCTCATAGGCACGAACGGCATGCTGATTGAACGAGAATGCCCACAACCAGATCCGATGTAGGCCTAGCTCCTCAAACCCATGCTTGAGGATCAGACCGGCTGCTTCAGGCCCATAGCCTTTGCTCCAAGCGTCGCGCTCGGCGATCAGGATTCCAAACTCCGCGCATCGATTGATGAAGTCGATCTGATTGAAGCCACAGTTCCCGACATGTTGATCCGTGTCCTTCAGAACGATGGCTAGGTTCAGCTGATCTTCACGCTTGTACTGACCAGCAAGCCATTCCTTCTCTTGCGCACGACTCATTGGGTGCCTGCGTCCGATCCGAGCCTGTAGCTCGGGGTCATTGATCCACCCAAGACATCGATCGAGATCGGCGTCTGCATCAAGGGGGCGC
This sequence comes from uncultured Thermotogae bacterium, assembly GCA_964551625.1. Taxonomy (GTDB): domain Bacteria; phylum Bipolaricaulota; class Bipolaricaulia; order UBA7950; family UBA9294; genus SPBW01. The sequence continues at coordinate 560 of CAZKDW010000155.1, forward strand.
AGGTAGATCCTGTCGCCGACAAGAAACGGTACATTCATGTTCGAACCTCCTCAAATGAAAAACGGGCTCCAGGGGATTGCCCCGGAGCCCGCGCTTAAGTACTAAATCGTACGGTTCACTGTCCTACAGGAATATCGGGTACAGCGGGAACAGTGAAGCGAACACCAAAGCAATGACCGACATCAGCTTGATGAGAATATCGAGTGATGGGCCAACGGTGTCCTTCAGCGGGTCGCCGACGGTATCGCCAGTAACGGCCGCTGCATGGGCTTCAGAGTTCTTGCCGCCGAAGTGACCTTCTTCAATGTACTTCTTGGCGTTGTCCATGGCTCCACCAGAGTTGGCACAGTAAATGGCCAACTGAATGGCAGACAGCAAAGCACCAATGAGGAATCCACCGAGGGCAAATCGCCCAAAGATGAGGCCGAAGACAATAGGCGTCAAAACGGCGATCATGGCAGGCGCGAACATCTTGTTCAATCCACCGTGCGCTGTAATGGTGATGCAGCGGTTGTAGTCCGGCTTGCCTTCACCCGTCAAGATGCCCGGGATTTCTTTGAACTGACGTCGGACTTCCTGAACAAGAATGTCTGCCGTACGGCTCACGCCACGGATCAACAGTGCGCTGAACACGTAAGGAACCATTGCCCCCAACATGAGACCGGCGATGACGAACGCGCCCATCTCGATGATGCTTCCGTCGGCGGCAACAATGGAGCCGACGATGGGGAGCTGAGGAAGAACGACTTCTGCTGCCGAACCTGCTGCCGACCACATATAGGCGGCGATCAGGCCCAGAGCTGCAAAGGCAGCAGAGCCAATGGCGAATCCCTTTCCAATGGCAGCAGTGGTGTTTCCGATGGAATCCAGCTTGTCCGTCTTCTCACGCACTTCTGGCGGCAATTCAGCCATCGAGGAGATACCACCTGCGTTGTCAGCAATCGGGCCATAGGTGTCTACGGCTACTGTCATCGCGACAAACGACAACATTCCCATTGCCGTGAATGCGACGCCGAGCAGTCCACCCAGTTGGAAGGAAATGATCGTCGCGGTTGCGATGAAAACAACGGGCAAGAACGTTGACAGCATTCCCAGAGCCATACCTTCTGTGACACCAATTGCGGCCCCAGACTGGTTCATCTTCGCTAGTTCTTTCGTCGGCTTGTAGCTGGTAGATGTGAAGTATTCGGACGCGAAACCGATGCCTACGCCAGCAAGTAAGCCAAGAATGACTTGATAGAACACGTTCATGCTAAGCGGGGAAACCCAGATGACAACAAACGTCGTAACTGCCGTAAGCAAGGCGGCCAAACGTGTGCCATTCATGAGCACCGATTGCATTCCTTCCTGACGTCGGCTGAAGCGAATGTAGAGGATAGCCAGCAGGCTTGCGACGATACCACCAGCAACAATCAGCAGCGGAGCAAGCAAGACCCACCAGTAATTCTCGGGGCTAAGACCGGCAGCGAAACCCAGCTTAGCGATCAGGCCATCCACACCAATGTTGTCTCGTCCGACGAAGATGTACATGACCATAACCATGACTGAGATGATGGCGCCGACGAACGATTCAAAGAGGTCGGCACCAAGACCACCGACGTCTCCGACGTTATCGCCGACGTTGTCAGCAATGGTCGCCGGATTGCGCGGATCGTCCTCAGGAATATGCATCTCGACCTTACCGACCATGTCGGCGGCCATGTCAGCGGCCTTGGTGTAGATGCCACCACCGACGCGGTCAAACAGGGCGACAAGCGAAGCACCCATCGAGTAGGCACTGACAATCAGCGCGCCACGAATGAAATTGACGCCGAGTGACTGAACGCCAAACAGATAGCGAGTCTCGATGTTCAACGTCTCCGGCGCGAACCACTGTTTAAACATGAAGACAATGGCAACCAGACCGACAAGAGCCAGCCCTGCAACGGATAGTCCCATGACGCTGCCGCCAGAGAATGCTACGTTAAGAGCAGCCTTAAACGACTTCCCTGCAGCATGCGCGGTTCGAGCATTGGCGTGTGTCGCAGCATTCATTCCAATGAAGCCAGCTGCCATTGAAAGAAGTGCTCCAACCCAGAATGCGACAGCAATCTGCCAGAAGAACAGGACCCACAGGATAATACCAATCACTGCCATCGTGATCAGCATGATCTTCGCCTCGGAAATCATGAAGGTGAAGGCACCTGATCGGATGTAGCCCTGTAGCTCCTTCATTCGAGCTGTTCCCTGGGCTTGCTTGACAACCGAGCGGTTAAATAGAAACGCGCTCAGAAGCGCTAGTACCGAGATAACGCCGGGTATAACGATTAGTAGACTCATAGCTCTTGCAGCACCTCTTCTTGTGTAGTGGGGGTTAGCCCCTCATTTTTCACGACCTATGAACGCAACATCCCTTTTCTTGCGGATTTGCGAAAGATCGCAAAATCACGAGCATTTTATCAACTCCCAAGCGCCGCTGCAACAGGTTCCCTGGTATTAAGCACAACCCAGAGGGGCTCACTCTACGAGAGCCACTTCGGAACCCCTCTGGCCACTCCGCAGCTTGCTGGGCGTAATTGGCCGAGGTTCGTCGTAGTGAATTGGCATGCTATGCGTGCGGGCTGAGGCGAAAAGAGAGTAACGTCGGGCAC
>CAZKDW010000156.1:0-3152 GCA_964551625.1 uncultured Thermotogae bacterium
GCTTGGATAGCTATGCAAAGAGAGCGCCCGGGATTGGTTCCCGGGCGCTCTTCATTAGGGCAAGAGAAGAGAGGCTACTCTCCACTTACATACAGCGTGTAGTCGACAACCCAGTCGGTATCAATGAACTCGCGCACAGCGACGTAGTAGGTTCCAGCCATCAGATCGATGCCGATCCAGCTTGACGTGTCTCCGGCTGAAACATCATCGTTCTCTGCTAACGTGTTCCCATAGGCATCAAACAACGCAATCTCCGTATCCTCAGTTGTGTCGGTCCACAGGGTTACGTACATCGTGTAAGTCACCTCAAAGGTGTAGTAATCGAGGTCTCCGATGACGGCGATGGTCCCTGTTGCGCAGAGATCTCCCGGTAGATTGCCCAGTGAGTCAGCCAGCGTATAGTCGTCGTTGGGTTCGATCTCTGAGATACAGGATGTTCCTGCCACAACGAGCGTGTAGTCATAAATGACGTTGTCATCACCATGTTCACTCACTGCGACGTAGTATGTTCCTGGAGGGACTTCGCTTGAGATCCAGCTCCAGTATTCGCCAACGACGTAATCATCGTTGATTGCAAGGACAGCGCCTGTGTCATCTAGGAGCGCAATTTCCGTATCTTCATCAGTCACTGTGGAGATGGTCAGTACTGTCCAATCGGTGACCATCAACGAGTAGATGTCAAGATCTCCAACAACGCCAATCGTGCCTACAGCACATGAATTCCCCGGAAATTGTCCGATGTAGTCAGCCAGTTCGAGAGAGCCGTTATCCTCGATTTCTGTGGCGCAGCCCTCGGTATACACATTCAACGCGTAATCGTAGATGACATTATCATTGCCATGTTCCCACACGGCCACGAAATATCGACCTGCGTCCAGATACTCCTCGACGCCGCTGGAGTAAACATTCAGGGCGAGATCGTCATTTTGCGCGATGACATCGCCGTCTGAGTTAAGCAGTGCAACCTCTGTATCCTCGCTAGTAATCGTCTCAATGGTGACCCAACGCGAGGAGTCTAGATCGAAATAGAAGTAGTCGATATCTCCCACGACGCCAATGGTTCCTTCGATGCACCCACTGCCTGGGAGATCGGCTACCCAATCAGCGATGTCTCCGGAGTCATTGCCCTCCACTTCGGTGTTACACTGCGCCAATCCAGTAAATCCAAGCGTCAATACCAAAATCGCCACGAGCCACCCTAGATTGTTTCGATTCATTGTCTCAGCCTCCTCTTTGCTTTGCTAAGCAGAATACACCATTTACTCGGGAGAGGAACTTTCGTTCGCTTTCCATCGTGCAAGGATGGCGTGTAGAATCTGTGCTGTCATGAAATACTCCCAAACCCATCTTACTGGAACCCTTACATTGCTGCTCTCTGCTGTGATCTGGGGGTTTGCGTTTGTCGCCCAACGTGCGGGAATGGAATTTGTAGGGCCATTCACGTTCAATGGCATCCGTTTCGCGTTGGGGGGCCTGGTTCTCATTCCTTGGGTACTGCGGCTTCGTGCGAAGGGTTCCGAAGTGGCTCAGTTGGCACCTAGTCTCCATCGATGGATTGCTGTTGGACTGGCAGGCCTTGTCTTGTTTGTCTCTGCCAACTTGCAGCAGATCGGTTTGGTTCATACCACAGCGGGCAAGGCAGGCTTCATTACGGGGCTGTATGTAGTGATTGTTCCCTTGCTTGGATTGTTCTGGCGACATCGTGTTAGCGCGTTTGTCTGGGCCGGGTGCATTCTGGCTGCCGGAGGCATGTATTTGCTGAGCGTTGTCGGAGCTTTCTCTATCTCACTTGGCGACGCGCTTGTTCTGGCTGGCGCGCTGGGGTGGGCCATTCATGTCTACCTTGTCGGCTGGCTCGCGCAGCGAATGCATCCGCTGCGCGTAGCTATCCTACAATTCGTAATCTGTTCTGCCCTTAGCTTGGCTGTCGCTGTGCTGACAGAAACGATCCGCTTGCCTGACATTCTCAGTGCAGGCTGGATGATTGCCTATGCCGGCATCCTGTCCGTTGGCGTGGCCTACACATTACAAGTCGTCGGGCAGCAACGTGTTGATCCCGCCCAAGCTAGCGTCATTCTCAGTCTGGAGGCCGTCTTTGCTGTGATCGGAGGGTGGATCCTGTTGGGAGAAACGCTCTCTACACGCGGATTGATCGGATGTGCTCTGATGCTGGCAGGCATGATGCTGGCTCAGGTTCGCTCGCAATCGGACTCCAAGGCTGACACGCCTGTCGATCTCTCTCCCTAGGGATCTTCGTTTTACAGCTTCTCGCCATCGTCAAGATGGGCAAACGGGACCGATGACAAGTGACTGCTTTCAATCAGCGGCCTAGCCCGATCGAGATCGCTTTCAGCCACAAGAAATCGAACCGGCTCAATCAAAGGGCGCACCGAATGGAAGCCCTCACCATGGGCTAGGTAGGGAATATCCTCGCTATCTAGCAACGACTTGATGAAGGCGATATCTGCCATATTGGATGTCGAAACGAGTTCCACAAGTTCCATGCTGTCCCCCTTTGCCATAAGAGACAGGTTACACCTCAACGGGGCGCTGGAGCAAGAGCGATTGGAAGCGCAGGGGTCCTTCATTCCCGGGGAACTTCAAGGATTGGAAGCTCAACTCATCGAAGACCTCGCTTGTCAGGCGGCGAAGTTGCGCATCCTCGTAGAATGAAAAGAAGCGACGAGGGGAGTGATCGTCGTCTTCGTATATGCCCTCATGATCGAACCCGCCGTACGTGCCAAGGTAGAAAAGGCCTCCTGGCATGAGGACGCGCTGCAACTCGATCAATACGGCAGGAAGTTCGGCTTTGGGGAGGTGGAGAAGACTATTGAATGAATAGATGGCATCAAACGATGCATCTGAGAACGTCAGGTGTGCGATATCCATCTCCATCGCCTTTAGTCCCTTCTCCCGGCAAAGCTGAACCATGGTTGGGGACAGATCAATACATGTTACTTCACATCCTGCATCTGAGAAATAGCGACCATCTTTCCCCGTTCCGGAACCGACTTCGAGAAGCGTGCGCACTCTACGGGCGCGAAGATGGGACAGGAAATTGGCTCGCTCAGCGCGTTTCCATTCGGGAAGATCTGAGCGATCGCGAGTGAGTGCGCCAGCATCGTATGCCTGTCTTAGGGAATCTCGAATCT
>CAZKDW010000157.1:0-3121 GCA_964551625.1 uncultured Thermotogae bacterium
TGAGCGAGAGACGGGGATCGAACCCGCATTGCTGGCTTGGAAGGCCAGTGCTCTACCATTGAGCTACTCTCGCGCTGCTATCGGAGAGGCCGGATTCGAACCGGCGGCCTCAGCGTCCCGAACGCTGCGCGCTGACCAAGCTGCGCCACTCTCCGCTTCGATCAGATCACTCTACGACGATGAAACGAAGTCTGCCATTTTGGTACGTCGTCAGAGTTACCTCTTTACTGTCATCCAACTGAGACACAACTGTATCCCACGCATCTGTGGTCTCTACGGCCACATGATCGATTTCCAGGATGACGTCACCTTCGGTAAGCCCAGCTTCTTCAGCCTTGCTCCCCGATTCGACAGTCATTATCACTACGCCGTTCGTTGAATTCAATCCCATCTGCTGCGCAATGATGGCAGTGATTGGCCCCACGGTGATGCCGCGGAATGCCTCCGAACTGCTTGCCGGGGTCTGACCTTGATAGGTAAGCAGCTTCTCCTCGCTGGGGCGGAGTCCCATGGTGACGGTCAGTGTTAGTTGCTCGCCATCGCGGAGGATTGTGAAGTCGACGATGGCTCCTGCTGGCAGCAAGCCAACCTCACGATTCAATGCGTCGCTGTCTTCGATCGCGATATCTCCTACATGCGTAATTACGTCGCCCTTTTGAATGCCTGCAATATCAGCAGGATCGCCTGGGAAGACAGACACGACGATCGTGCCCGCTTGAGTTGGATCGATGCCGAAAGCTGCTGCGGACTCCTGGGTTATCTCTGTATGCTGGACGCCCAACCAACCACGCTGGACTTCGCCGGATTGGATCAGCTGCTCAAGAATGTCGGTGACGCCGTTAATGGCGATGGCAAAATTGATGCCCTCGATCGACACGCCTGTTGAGGAGCTTCGGGCGATCATCGTATTAATTCCGATGACTTCTCCGAAGGCGTTGACGAGTGGGCCACCGCTGTTGCCGGGGTTAATCGCTGCGTCCGTTTGAATGAGATCATTGAAATTGCCGATACCCGATGGCTTCTCGATTGCCCGGTTCGTCGCGCTGATGATGCCCATGGTTACGGTATAGGACAATCCTAGCGGGCTGCCGATTGCGATGGCCCAATCACCGATTTCGACGCTATCTGAGTTGCCTAATGTGGCTGTCGAGAGAGAGCTGGTGTCGCCGTCTACGCGCAACACGGCGACGTCGAGAACGTCGTCACTTCCAATGACAACGGCATCCCACGTATTGTCTTCGTTGTCCGAGACTTCAATCGTGTCTGCATCAGCAATGACATGCTGATTTGTGATGATGAGTTTCTCATCTCCGTAGAGAATGGCAAAGCCAGATCCTAAGGATTGCGTTGTTCGCTCCTGAGGTTGCTCATCGGGTGTCCCGAAGAATCGCTCGAAGAAGGGATCGTTGAACAGATCAGACATGGATGTGGATGCGGCGACCGTTCCTGTGACATCAATACGTACAACAGCCGGGCCGACGGCAGCTATGGCAGCCTTAATCGCGGATTGGCCGGAGTCTGTGATTGACTGATTGACTGATGCAGTTGTCGCTGTAGATGCTGCTCCATCGGCTGGAGGGGAAGATTCAGTGTCGGGAGCCGTTGAGCCATCTTCCTGCGCGACAACGGCGGGCGTTTGAATAACCAAACGTCCATCCGACTGCCCTATCCAAGCAATGGTGAGTCCAGTTCCAACGAGAAAGGCCATGAAGAGTCCAACGAGTATAGTTTTTCGCATATCTTGCCTCCTGCTATTTTGGTCATGGGGATTTGCGATATAATTATAGATCGGATTGTGAAGGAGCCGTGGAGAAGGATGGTCAGTAACGTGGAGTCGGCGGCAGACAGATCGAAGATTCGTGTGATTGCCACCTACTCGGGCGGATTGGACAGCATCTTGGCTGCCGTATTCATGAAGCGCTTAGGATTTGACGTGCTGCTATTGCACGTTCAGCACTTGTTTAGCGCCAATGAGGTTGGCCGCCAACGGCTCCGAGAAGCCGCGAAGACGGCCGAACTTCCGTTGACGATTATCGATGCCTCTGAACAGCACCTAGAGACGATCCGATATCCCAAGCACGGGTATGGCCAAGGCATGAATCCCTGCATCGACTGCCGCATCTTCATGCTTAAGATTGCCAAGCAGGTTATGGAAGAGGAAGCAGCTGCATTTGTTGTCACAGGAGAGGTCCTCGGGCAGCGTCCAAAATCTCAGCACTACAAAGCCCTGCTTCAAGCAGCAGAGGAATCGGGACTTGGCGATCGGCTGCTTCGTCCACTGTGCGCTCAGCTTCTTCCTGACACGCTACCGGTGATAGAAGGGTGGATTCATCGAGACGAACTGCTTGCTATCCAAGGCCGCAGCAGAGGTACGCAGATGCAATTGGCCGAGGAGTTTGGAGTGAGCGACTATCCCCAGCCAGCAGGCGGGTGTGTCCTTATCGAAAAGGCCTATGCGGGACGTGTGCGTGATGCTTTTGGGCACCTGGGCAAGGATGAGGTGGGGCTGACTCAGTTTCGACTATTCCACTTTGGCCGGCACTTCCGGCTGGCAGAGAACGTCAAGGTCATTGTGGGACGCAATCACGAAGAGAACGAGCAATTGGCCAGACTATCTGAAGGCCGGCTGCGCATCGACCCGCTGGATGTGATGGGGCCGACGACGCTTGTAGAAGGACAGCCATCGGATGAACAACTTCAGGTCTGCTGTGCGCTGGCTGCCCGCTACTGTGATCATGAAGCGGGTGTTGAGCTTCGGCTGAAGGTGGCTTCTCAAGACGGCGAACGGGTTCTCAGTGTCGTCCCCCTATCCATAGACGACCCGCGCATCCTCGAATGGCGAATTGGGTAGGTGGGGCTACTAGCTTCAATCTATTTCTCTCACGGAGGCACAAAGGCACAGTGTATAGTGCCAGAGCAAGGCAATAGCGAGGTTTGTGTGCCGAGATCTCACTTCAGCAGATTTCAATTGACCCCCCAATCCGTCTTCTTTGTGCCTCTGTGGGAGATTCGGAGCAGGCGAATGGGAATGTTGCCCGTGCGGGTTGAGGCAAGAATAGACGTAACGTCGGGCAGTGAATCGCGAACCCGCAGGGTTCGTTACGCTACAACACCAGCGTCG
>CAZKDW010000158.1:0-3121 GCA_964551625.1 uncultured Thermotogae bacterium
GCGGCAGAGGCTTCGGCAATCTCTTCGGCATCTCCCGCAGCATAGACAGGGATGCCAAATCGCTTGGCTGCTTCCGTGAATTCATTGACCGGATCCAATCCTACAGCAATCAGCACCGTGTCACAGGCGAAGGTCTGTTCAGTGCCTGAGATAGGATGAAAGTCCTTGTCAATCTGAGCAATGGTGATCGACTCGACTGCCTCGGTCCCATTGGCAGAAAGGACAGTGTGCGACGTATAAATCGGCACGCCCATCCGCGCAAGCTTGTCGCGATGGACCTTGTAGCCACCGCATTCAGGTAACGCTTCCACCAAGCCCACCACTTCGATGCCTGCCTGCAAAGCGTGATAGCCGGCGATCAGCCCGACATTACCACCGCCAACAATGAACAATCGCTCGGCAGCCTTGACGAGGTCGCGATTGACCAACGTCTGGAACGCGCCTGCACCATACACACCAGGGAGGGTGTTGCCTGGGAACACGAGCGCCTTCTCTCGCGCACCTGTGGCGGTTAGCAGTATGCGTGGCTTCACAAGGATGTAGTCGTCGCCCCGCAGCACGCCGACCAGTCCATCGTTGAATACAGCCAAGGCAGTGCTATTCAGCCAAACCGTCACTGTCTCTTTCTCGTCGATGTCTCCGGCCAGTCGCTTGCCAATGTCGACACCGCGGGTTCCCGCATACACAGCATTGATCGATCCAAAGAATTTGTGCGTCTGAAGCACGAGCTTGCCACCCAATCGATCCTTGTCATCGATCAGCAAGACATCGACATTGGACTCAGACAGCTCTAGTGCAGCCGACATCCCTGCAGGTCCGCCACCGAGGATGAGTACGTCGACGTTCACGACCTCTGTCTCACCCATGTCTGGGGCCTGGCACACATCGGGAAGCACAGGCAGATCATTCATGGACAGGACGGTCATGTTGGCCACTGCCGAAGTCATACACGCTTTTACGGGCAACCCATTCGCGATCACCATGCATTGCGAACACTGCCCATTGGCACAAAAGATGCCCTGGGGGGCGCCATCCTTGGGATGTTTTCCAAACACACGAATACCAGCGGCAAATAATGCGGAGGAGATCGTCTCTCCCGGGAACGCCTCGATTGTCTTACCGTCAAATAGGAAGGAGAACGGCTTGCCATCCGGCGTTTGAAGAATGGGGTGGTTGGTTATGCGTGCCATCTACGGCACATCCTTTCCGCCACGCGACTGTGGCGATTGCTGTGGAATGTCGATGAAGCGTTGTGTGACTGCCATGAGCACGTTTGCGCCCGTAGTAGGCGATGTTCGATACCCATGCGGTTGCGATGCTTCTACAATGTAGCTGTCTCCAACCGTCAACTCGTATGTGTCATCGTTCACGTGTAAGACGAACGATCCTTGCAGCACGTAGCCCAGTTCCTGACCTTCATGCGAAGAATGCTGCTGGTTGCAGTTGGCAGGGAATTCGGCAATGAGCAGTTCCTCGATGGGCACATGTGGCAACTGGCCCGAGAGATAGCGATAGGTAATCGGCGATCCTCCGATCTGAATATGCAACTGCTGATCGGCTCGCGTGACAACCGATGGATCTCCGCCAATAGGACGATCACTGGAAAAGAGCGATTCAATGGGAACGTTTAACGCTTTGCAGATCGCAGACAGCGAAACAATCGACAGAGTCGTCAGATCGCGTTCCACTTGAGAGAGAAATCCCGTAGATAACCCGCTCTTGGACGCCAATGCATCAAGGGTCCAGCCCTTTGACTTGCGCGCTGCACGGATTCTCGCTCCGATGTCATCCATGAGATCTTCAGTATATCGAAAAACAATTTCGAAATGCAACGATTTATTGATCCTTATGCAGCGTTCATTGCCAGAAGCTTCAGGACTCCAATAATCCCATTCAGTGAAGTTCGCAGCGGGTTCGGTAAAATGTGCACCGATGCAATTTGAATCCACAACCAAGCGCTGAGCATTCGCGCAATAGATCGTCTACAGGAGGCGGCATGGAGAAACAGAGACTCGAATTCTTCAGGAAGTTTATGGGAACGATCTGCCCAACGGGAGCAGAAGAAGAGGCAACGAGCATCTGGCGTGAAGAAGCCGGCAGGTTCGCAGATCGAACCTGGACTGACCTACACGGCAATGCCTTTGCCGTTGTAAATGAAGGCGGCAGCCCGCGCATCATGCTGGCAGGCCATGCTGACGAAATCGGCCTGCAGATTAGCTATGTCAACAAGGAAGGCTATCTGTTCTTTGCGGGATTGGGTGGCTGGGATCCGCAGATCCTTCCTGGACAGCGCGTTCGGATCAAGACAGATTCGGGCATCGTCCTCGGCGTCATCGGCCGCAAGCCCATTCATCTCCTCAACCCAGAAGAGCGCAAGAAAGTCGTGAAGCTCGACGACCTTTGGATCGATATTGGGGCCAAGGACAAGAAGGAAGCGTTGGAACTCGTCGAAATCGGCGATGTCGCTGTCTTGGACTATGACTTCACTGAGCTGCGGAATGGGCTTGTCGTAGGGCGAGGATTGGATGACCGTGTGGGCGCATTCACCGTGCTCGAAGCCGCGCGATTGGCCAAGGATCTCAACCCCAAGGCAGCCATCTACGCCGTCGCCACAGTGCAAGAGGAAATTGGCACGCGCGGCGCAACAACCGCTGCGTACGGGATCGACCCCAAAGTCGGCATTGCCGTGGACGTAGGCTTCTCGACAGACACGCCAGGTCTAGATTCCGCGAAGAAGCAAATCGGCGAAGCGGATATGGGCAAGGGACCGATCGTGATAAGAGGCCCGAACATCAACCCCAAGCTGTTCAGCCTGTTCAAGGCAACGGCCGCAGCCAATGACATCCCGTATCAAGCCAAGGGCTATCCTCGGCCGACGGGTACGGATGCGAGAGCCATCCAGGTCACCCGTGCTGGCGTAGCAACTGGACTTGTAAGCTTGCCAAGCCGCTATATGCATTCGCCATCAGAGATCGTTCACCTGGACGATGTCGAGAATGCAGCTCGCCTGATTGCCCACACCATCGCACTCATTGACGACAACACCGACCTGATTCCAGGCTAGACACTCAAACAGACTCATTCATAGCGGGGCTCATCACTGAGCCCCGTTTTCTTTTGC
>CAZKDW010000159.1:0-3108 GCA_964551625.1 uncultured Thermotogae bacterium
ATTCGGTCGCCGTTCTGCATCATCACACCTTCGATAACGGCTTGTCCGCCAATTACCGGCTTCACTAGTCTTCTTTCGTTTCTTCGGTGTACTTGCGGTTGAATCGTTCGACACGACCTTCCGTATCAACGAAACGTTCCTCACCCGTATAGAACGGATGGCACTTGGAACAAATATCGACCCTCATCTCTGCAACAGTCGACGTGGTCTCAAATACGTTCCCACAACCACAATGCACCTGAGCTTTCTTAAGCTCTGGATGAATTCCCGTTTTCATGAATCCTCCGGATCGCGCTTAACGCTTGGAGTACTGCTCGCTCTTTCGCGCTTTGCGGCGATTGATCTTCTTGCGTTCGACTTCTCGTGCATCTCGCGTGAGAAGTCCCGCTTGGCGCAAAGGCGTCTTGTACTCTTCCGTAACACCAAGAAGCGCTCGAGCAATACCAAGTCGGATTGCTTCCAGCTGGCCGGTGTAGCCACCGCCGCGCACGCGTGCCTTGACGTCATATTTCCCGACCGTTCCTGTGGTATAGAACGGCTGTTTTAGATTCTTCTCAAGATACTCGACTACGTGAAAGAATGGGGCAAAGTAAACTTCCGCAGGACGCCCGTTTATCGTAAGCGTTCCATCCCCTTCAGAGAGATACACTCGGGCTGTCGCCGATTTACGACGACCGACTGCGTGAATCGCTCCGTTAACTCTCTTGGGTAATCTTCGATTTTCCTGGTCCACGAAGAATACTCACCTCCTGAATTCAAAACCTTGAATGAACTTGCGAATGATAGCCAAGGGACATGGAACTGTCAATGAGAAACCCCATCCAGCCGGCATCATCTTCTACGATTGCATCAATAGAGCCATCGGACCAACGATTGAAGGAACGAGCTTTCCATGCGCTTCATCATCCACTTCTCTGATATGCGCTTGCTTAGGAATGACATGGACGGGAAGCTATGCTGCAAGAACATGATCTTTGAAAGTCGCATCTTGTTCTGAATTGCCAATCCCCACTCGTTAATCATCTCACCGGAACCGGCGCCTATAATGCGCACACCGTAAATCTTGCCCGTCTTGCTCACATACGCCCTGACTGAACCGATACCCTTTCCTTCGGCAATCGCAGCGCCATAATCCTCATACTTCTCTTCATGGACCTCGTAGGGAATATCCGCCGACTTAAGGTCCCGCTCTAGCCAACCGACGTGAGAAATCGGCGGATCTGTGAACACCGTCCACGGGACAACGTACTTGGCGTAGTCGAAGCGAATGGGCCACGGAGCGATGGCATTCATCAGCGCAATCATGCCTTGATGCATGGCCGAGTGGGAGAAGAGGAAGGCGCCATTGCAGTCGCCGGGTGCATAGATGGAGCGTTGCGTGGTGCGCAGTCGCGCATCGACGCGAATGCCCGCCTTCGAATACTCAACACCTGCATCCTCTAGGTTGAGGTCTGAATGATCATGTCGCCGGCCTGTGGCCACGAGAAGCTTCTCTGCCCGGAAGGTCTCATTGTGATCCGTTTGGAGCACAACGGTGTTGCCCTCGATTCCTGCATGACGAACGCCTCGTCCGTTGTAAACGGCAATGCCCTCGGCAGCGAATACATCCTCGAGCATCTTGCCAGCATCCCCGTCTCCATGTGGCAGTAGATGCGAATCAAGATGAACGATTGTGACTCTTGAACCCAGACGACTGAAGGCTTGAGCCATCTCGCATCCGATGGCGCCGCCGCCAATAATCAACAGGCTCTCTGGGATCGATTCCAGATCGAACATGGTCTCATTCGTCAAGTAGTCGACGGTATTGAGGCCGGGAATTGGGGGGACTGCCGGCTGCGTTCCTGTACAGATGAAGAATCGCTTGGCTGTATGGTTATGGCCATCGACGGACACTGTGTGAGGATTGACGAACGATGCCGAGCCCTTCCCCAGTTTCAGATCGACCTTCTCAAACATCTTGGTCGTCTTACGTTCGTTGATAAAACGAATGTGCCGACCAATAGTTTGGAACGTATCGATTGGATCAGGAATGCTGGCGACATTGGAAAGCGCAAATTCGGACGCTCGCGTGAACATATGTCGTACGTGAGCCATTTCAAGCAACGACTTGCTGGGAATGCAGCCAACGTTCATGCATTCTCCGCCCAAGGCTCGGCGTTCGACAGCAAGAACACGAAGTCCCATATTGGATGCCATCACGGCAACGGCCATTCCTGCGGGGCCGAGCCCGATGACGCCAAGATCGTAGTCGTATCGCATGTTTCCCCCCTCCAAAGGCGGGTTAAGCCTATGAGTGCGATCTTTGGTCAAGTATAGCGGACCTTGGTGGTGGCGCCAGCTTGCTAAGAAGGGAGAAGATTTGTCTGGTCATACGGTACGAGCGGTATGTGGGATACACTGGCATGACACACAGAGAGATCCGAAGCGGGAGGTCAATCATGGAGAGGAAGATCGGTACGTGTGGGCTGATCTGCACAGAGTGTCCCAGCTACATCGCTACGAGAGACAACGACATCGTTGCCCTGGAAGCCTTGGCTAAGGTATGGAGCAAAGAGTACAACACTGAACTCACTCCCGAAGACTGCACGTGTGCGGGATGTCACTCAACAGTCGGCCCGTGGATGACCCACTGTGCAGTGTGCGAAATCCGTGCTTGTGGCACAGAAAAGGGAGTAGACAACTGCTCTACATGTGCAGAGTACGCCTGCGAGAAGCTCGTTGCGTTCTTTGGATTTGTTCCTGAAGCTAAAGCCACGCTTGATGGGTTGAGGGGTGGCTTATGACTCCCGCAGTCATGCCTTCTTGGATGAGGCCTATGCGCAGGCAAAACCAGGAAATAGGCGATGAGGAACGTATGTGGGAAATCCTTCGCAGAGCCGATGTTTGTCGCATCGCCTTCTGTCACGAGGGCTGGCCGTACATCGTTCCAATGAACTTCGGCTGCCTGGATGGGAAGCTCTATTTCCACTGTGCCTCTGAAGGAACGAAGCTTGACCTGCTTGATGCTAATCCCAACGTCTGCTTTGAAGTGGACGTAAATGTTGAGATCGTTCCAGGTGCAGACGCGTGCAACTGGTCTGTTCGCTATCAAAGCGTCGTTGGTTTAGG
>CAZKDW010000160.1:0-3091 GCA_964551625.1 uncultured Thermotogae bacterium
ACATCGTGCAGCAGAGCGCCGGCGAGGAGCATATCCTTGTCTAGCTTGAGGTCGACACCGTTGTAGATCTCATCGAATGTGTCAGAAACGGCGGCGCAGATACGCGTCACACTGCGCACATGCTGCGCGAATGAGGCTGACACTTTCTTGGCTAGCGTGAATGGCATGCGCGCAACATCGTCGGGTGTCCAGCCGCCGCGCTCCAATCCATCAAGCCACGTGGCGATAACCTTCTCACGCAGATCGGTGTCTCCAATCCACTCGATTTCCGGCAAGATACTCAGCAGTTTGTCTCTCACTCGAATCCCTCCACCTTACGAACCACATCGATGACGGTTCCATCGCGCCACTCGATCGCAGCGACGATTTCGTCCCCAAAAACGGGCTTGCTAATAGGTTGGACCATTGCATCTGCTTCTTCTTTGATTTCTTCCAAGGAACGAACCGGCAATCCAGCAGCAACAAATCGATCTCTCAGGTCATCACGCTTCGCGTTCACAGCTATGCCACGTTCCGTTACGATGACATCGACCACTTCACCAGGCGTTGTCACCGTTGTCACAGAATCCATGATGACGGGAATCCGCCCCCGAAGTGTGGGGATCGTAATCATCGTCATGGCAGCACCAGCAGCGACATCCTGATGTCCACCAATACCATGCAGCAACAGACCATCGGAATGGGTATTCACATTCACGTTGAAATCGAGATCGACTTCCGTGGCGCCTAAGAAAGCCGCATCTAGTTTGTATGTCGCACAGCCACGCGAGTCATAGTTAGCATACAAGCCTGGATCAATGAGAACATGGGCCTCATCCTCACGAAGTGACTGGATGGCATCCAAATCAAAAGCCTGCCCGTCAAGAATGGTGCGGATGAGCCCGCGATGCAGCAACTCAACCAACATCTTGGTTCCTCCGCCCATGCCAAAGGACCCAACGATGCCCGCTCTTTCCATTTCGTCGCCAAGATACTTGGTAGCAGCTAGAGAGATGCCGCCAGCACCACCCTGGAAGCTGAATCCATCGACGAAGTAGCCGGAATTCACGACAGCGTCCGTCGTCATCTGAGCGATGAGCAGACGCGTTGGCGACTTGGTCAACCGTAGAGTGCCTGACGCGATGTTCTCCGGATCGCCAATCTCATCCACGACGACGACATAATCGACCCACCCTTGCTGAATCTCCATCGGGTAAACGGGATACGGGGCCAGATCACTGGTGACCACGACCGTATGCTTGGCATATTGGGCATCTACAGCTGTGAATGAAATCGGGCCACACGGCGTCTTGCCCTTGATGCCCGTCGCATTGCCATAGGCATCGGCCTGCGGAGCAGCGATAAAGGCCACGTCGATGTCCACATCTCCCGCTTCTACTGCTCGCCAGCGCCCGCCATGAGAACGCAAGATAGCGGGCTCAGACAGCCGCCCACCTTGGCTCACAAAGGCGCCAATGGGGCCATTCATCGACCCCTCGATCCGAGAGACAACACCCGATTTGATGTGATCGACAATTCCGGCATGAACGGGGAACAGAGCCGTCGGCAGCAGCCGTAGATCTTTCAAGCCCTTCCTTGCGCATACATCGAGGACCTGATTGATGACACGATCGCCATCACGAAAAGAGTGGTGAAAGGAAATCGTCATTCCGTCAGACAATCCTGTTGCTTCGATAGCGGCCTCGATCGAAGATAAGACCTTATCTTCGCTGTAGGGCGCACCTTTCTGATGGCGGGCCGCTTTTCGATCCTCACGCAACGTCGCGAATGCTCCTCGAAAGGGGCTTATGTCGCGAGAGCCGATTCGTTCGGGGATCTCTCGACCGATGGCATTTCGCATGCTACATTCCCCCTTGAGATAGCTGTTCCCCATACTTCAACGCGCGCTTCGCCCGCTCCAGCACCGGCTTGTCAACCATTTTGCCATCCAATGCTAGAGCACCCGACCCTTCGCGTTCAGCGGCGTCTGCCGCCTTGACGACGCGTGCCGCATACGCCAATTCGTCTTCAGTCGGAGAGAAGGCACGATGGATGGTAGCCAGTTGGCGGGGATTGATCGCGCCCTTGCCGTCAAATCCCAACTCACGCGCTAGCACAGTCTCCGCAGCCAATCCATCAGCATCGTTCAAGTCAGCGAATACCGTATCTGAAGCCTGAATCCCGGCGACAGTCGCGGCGGCAACGATCATTGAGCGCGCAAACAGCAGCGAATCCTTTGATCGAATCGCACCCGCGTCGCGAGTGAAGTCTTCAGCACCAAACGCCACCATAACGATACGAGGGTCGGCGGTCGTTATTTCTTCACAGCGCAACACGCCACGGGCTGTCTCGATGATGGGCATAATTCTTGTGAATCCAGGCTCAATGCCATAGGCGGCTTCCACTTCATCAAGCAACTTCGAGAGATGGATGACATCATCTGCGGACTCTGCCTTGGGCAAGCACAGCCCGTGCGGATGGCCGTGCAAGACCTCGCGCACGTCTAGCTCTCCACCAGCATCTAGGCTATTCATACGCACCCAAACATCCTGAGGAAAGGCGATGGCTGCGAGCATATGCTTGACCAAGATTCGCGCCGTTGCCTTCTCGGAAACGGGCACGGAGTCTTCGAGATCAAGCAGCACACAATCCGCGCCATGGACATCGATGCCTGCCAGCAATCTCGGGCTGTTGCCCGGAGCATAGAGACGACTGCGCCGCGGTCGATCGCTCACAGTCACCGATCGTTGGACACTCGCTTCTAGAGGCGCAGCATCCAGGGATAGGACGCTTCGAACCGCCATCTCCGTCCTCGCCGCCAGCACATAATCGAGCGAGCCGAAGTCTTGCACTGTCACAGCCAAGTCTGGCGAACCATATTGAGCCAGTACGCTCTTCACAACCGTCTGGATTCCTTGAGCGACCAACGCTTGTGCTTTGGTCTTGATCTCTATCTGAAGCTTATCAGCTGGCTCTACAGCAATTAAACAATCCCCCTTCGCCTCCGAGCCAGCAACTCCACCTCTTGCCATCATATCCTCCTAGGCCATGAGCAAGGCCAGCACTGCGTTCTGCGCATGCATCCGGTTCTCTGCTTGGTCGAAGATTGCGC
>CAZKDW010000161.1:0-3062 GCA_964551625.1 uncultured Thermotogae bacterium
GCATGCCTTTGCAGTATCTCTACAGGATTACGCCAACGAGAGATGGGTTCTTGTTAGCGAGTACACCGGAAGAAGATGCCATTGTCAGCGATCACTTTCAGTACTTGAAAGCGTGGGCTGAACAGGGCGTTGTTCTCCTGGCTGGCCGAACATTACATACAGACGACACCAGTCACGGGCTGGTCGTATTGGAAGTCTCATCTGAAGAAGAAGCGCGGACGCTCATGGAGAACGATCCTGCTGTGAAGGCGGGCGTATTCCGCGCAGAATTGTTCCCCTTTTCTATTGCGCTGGCAAGCCATAAGATCCTTCCAGTTTAGATTCCGAATGCGGCCATTCTGAAGTGAGAGAGATCGCTATTGGAAAATAGTCCGCCACACACACTCCACTCACGCGGCATTCACGTCATCTCCATGGCTATGACTGATGATGAATCAACGCACCTGGCTAACCTCCTTGGCCAGCCTTTCGAGTACAAAGAAGAGACCCCGAATTGGGGTCTCTTCTTTTCATCATATTCCCTCCGCAAACGAATCTAGCCTGGATTAGTATTGCGTATCTTCATGCGAATCTGATCGTAGCTTCTTCCCCCTGCCGCATCATAAAGAATCAGGCTAATCGTCACGGTTTCGCCATCCAAGCGATCAGACTCAGGCGCGTGATAGATCGGTGTAAGCGTGTCAGCGTTCTCCAGCCATCCTTTGCTCGCTAGCCAAGTGAAACAAACAGCTTGGCACGCCGGATTCCTGATGAATCCCTCCAAATGCGCCGCAGCTTCCTCATTGATCGTCTGAGGGAAATTTCTGCCAATGGACGGCTTGGCACGATCCTTCGGATGCCCAGGCTCTGGGGCATCAAACGGCCATCCCGTCTGCCATGGCTCAGAACAGTCGGCATTCTCGACACAGGGGCAGGGAACAGCCAAGTCGGCACATCCATCGACAACGGGCACCTCTGTGATACAAGGAGACTCGCACGGCTCAGAGGGGGTCGCTGGACAGATGGGACCCAGATTTGTTCCTTGGCATGGATCAACGGGAACGGTCACGAAGTATCCGCCCGTCTCACACATCACTTCCGGACAGTTCAGTGGGTCTCGAACTGAGATCACCATCTGATCGAAGACGCTGCGCCCTGCAGAATTGGTGACTGTCAGTGTAAGGATGACCATCTCATTACAATCGCAAGCTGATGGCGCCGTGAAGATCGTCGTAGGGGAGTTCGCATTCTCGAAGAATCCCAACCCGCCTTGCACCGTCCATTGGTAAGCCACTGGAAGACCACTCGGATCGTAGCCCTCGCCTGAAAGCTCGACCCTTTCTCTCTCTCCAACCGTTCGGTCGAGGCCTGCATGAACAACAGGTGCAGCCGAAGACGGAGATGCTACTGTCATGTACGCTTCATTCGTTACTACAGGAGGGGTTATTACTCCCACATCGGTCGTCGGATCCGGACTGGAACCCAATAGCAGAAGCAGCGCGAGCAGGCCCACGCCAATTCCTGCAATAATCAGAATCGTCGAATTGTTACTCATGATCTCAGCCTCCCAGCTCTGCAGCCCGCCTCGGAAAGGTGGGTTCTCAGCCGTTCTCTATGCTCAAAACTACCGCCATTCTATCGTCGGATGCAATTCCCCTGTCTCACGTACGAGCCTCCATTGTCGCGTAGCAGGGAGCGCGACCGCAATACGTTGACCTCCTGCATGCAATGAACTAGAGTCCCGGAAAGTGGATCGGAGACACAGACATTTACCAAGTCAAACTCTGTCGGAAAGCGAAGGGAGATGTTCATGAACGGGAAGCTCTATCTAGTGGCCACGCCCATTGGCAACTTGAGTGACATCACTCATCGGGCCATTGCGACCCTCAAGTCGGTCGATTTTATTGTTGCTGAGGACACCCGGACCTCGCTGCGTGTACTCGCACATTACGACATCCACACACCCTTCTTCTCTTCGATCTACCAAGGAGCTGAACGCCAACGCATCCCCTCCATTCTCGCACTCCTGGAGAAGGGCAAGGACGTGGCCCTGGTGTCCGATGCGGGCACGCCACTGATTTCAGATCCCGGATTCCCCTTGGTTCGTGAGGCAATCGACGCCGGATACATCATCATACCGATTCCCGGTCCCTGCGCGGCCATCGCAGGACTGATCGCTTCTGGGCTTCCGTTGGATCGGTTCAGCTTTGAAGGCTCCCTTCCTCGCGGAAAGGGCACACGTCAATCCTTATTTGAATCATTGGCTTCGCAACAAGGCACACGTGTGTTTTACGAGTCCTCGCATCGAGTGCTCGATTCTCTCCAGCTCCTGGCGGAGTTCCTTCCTGCGAGAACCATTGTTCTCGCACGTGAGTTGACGAAGATTCACGAGGAGTTCCTGCGGGGCACAGCAGCAGAGCTTTATGCCAAGCTAAGTGCAGAGGAGCGCGTCCGAGGCGAATTCGTGCTGATGCTTGAAGGAGCGGAGACATCGACAACCGCGGACCAAGATACTGTTTCTGCACTCATTCATGAGCTGCGAACCGAAGGCCTTCCGAATAAATCGATTGTGCGAATCGTGACCCAAGCGCTGGGAGTCGCTCGGAATGAAAGCTACCGCCTCGTTCATCAAACAGGCGACGGCGAGCAACAAGATCGTGCTTCTACATAGAACGGCAGCGAGTGAACCCAGTCATTGGAAGCCCCTGAACAGATCTCCAGCACACACTTCTATTCCGAAGCATGCCTTATGACTACGTATGCTTATCCGCGACTGCGGACGCAGCAAAGGCGTGGGGCTTGATACGAACAGCAAATCCGCTCCCAACAATCATTCCTACGACCTCGTCGATAAGCTCTTTGGTCCGGCCGTTTTCACCAATGTCCACGTGAATCTCCAGATTGACTTGAAGCAGTGAACGGGCTTCCAGGCCGCGGATGACATCCTGAGCCAGCTCAAAAGAAAGCCACGCTTCTCGCCAAATTTGAAATCGAAGGGAAGGAGCACGTCGCTCGCGCCTGCGAGTCCAGAAATACCGACCGCCGTGGCCAATTTTGTGAAGAACAATCGCACTAACAAGATC
>CAZKDW010000162.1:0-3002 GCA_964551625.1 uncultured Thermotogae bacterium
ATCTCAAGAGAGGGTTCCGAGAATTCCGGTTCGATAAGCATCAGTGGCGGAGATGAAATGAGAAAGGGGCCCTTGCGGGCCCAATCTACCTTTAAGGAGGTTGGGAACTCAGCTTGCTGAGTTCCTTTGAGTTCTTGGCTTGCGCCAAGAACTCTTGAAACTTCGAGAGATCCTCTCGAATTCCCGATTTCTGAGGTCTTCGGCAACGCCGAGATCTCCGTGGGAGCCCTTCAGGGCTCCCGGTGTCTGACTCTAGAAAGAAAAAAAGATCACAAGCTTCTCAGTCTGCTCCCGCCATATGCATTGAGAATTGCCCCATAAAATTGAACCTCCCCGACGGGTGTCGAGAAGGCAAAATGCTTAGCTGGGGAGGACCGGGTGCATCCCTCCCCAGCCGTTATGGTGGCTATCCGCAAGGAGGTTGGCGGAAGAGCGGCATTTCTGCTACTGAATAAAATAGTGCCTAGCAGATGTGTGTTATGTGTGAAGACTGCGTGTGGTTCCCGTGGGGCGAATAAGTCGAGCTGCGTTCTCGTCGATTCTTTCGTTTGTGTGGCCAGTCGCTCGGAGTCCTATCTAATTACCGTCTGATCTTCACAAAGACGAGCATTTGGCTGCCTTGTCGGTCACGCCTGCTTCAAACCGCTCGGAGTCGATAATGAATCGCGTGTGCTGGCAATGGCCGATGGGCTCAATTTCGTCTGCGCAGGCGATATCGAATGTGAGTTTTCGGTCTTCGATGGCTATCAGTGTTGCCCGAATCGTGACTTTCATTCGTGGGGGTGTGGCTGCCGTATGCGATAGTGAGATCATGGTACCTACGGTCTTTTGTCCGTCAGGCAATTCGGGATCGATCATGGTGCGAGCGGCCTCTTCACAGAAACCGACAAGCACAGGTGTCGCGAGCACATCCACCAAGCCTGACCCAAAGGCACTTGCCAGATGCTCTGAAGATACGATCCACGTCAATTTGTTGGTAGAGCCTAGTTCGTACATAACATCTCCTCTTTTTGTGCCCTGAGAGGCGCGCTCATTTGAGCAGCCGGTTACTGGTAGTACATGTCCGTTCGGCGATCTGTGAGTTTGTCATTGTGCTTCGTGATCGCCTTGTTGCGAGCCTCCGAAAGATCCGCCGTGACGACGGCTACTTCAACATTCTCTTGAGACAATCGTACGAGTGGATCGCCATTGGGGCGGATGACTTGCGACTGTCCGGTGTAAACAAGGGCTTCGCCCCCCCGCGCCTCTGTCCCCACGCGATTTGCTGTCGCTGTGAATACCCCATTCTCTAGTGCGCGTATAGACATCGTGCGCTGTGCCAAATCGGGCAACACGAGATTGGCGGGGTGACAGATCACGTCTGCGCCCTGCAATGCCAGCGATCGAGCCGATTCAGGGAATAGGTGATCGAAACAAACCATCATCCCCACCTTGGCTAGGCCGATATCAATGACAGCAAACGGTAGATTGCCAGGCGCGAAGTGGATCTTCTCCTCATAGAACAGATGGATCTTGCGATAGCGAGCCAGGAGACCGTCTGGGCCGACAAGCACGGACGCGTTGTAGACGCGATCGCCATCGAGTTCTGGCAACCCAGCGACGACGAAACACTCGTTTTCAGCTGCATACGCGGTGAGGGCTTGGGTCGTCATGCCACCGGGAATTGGTTCGGCGAGTGCGCGGGTTTCGTCCGCGGATAAGAATTGATACCCCGTGGCGAACAGCTCAGGCAGCACCCACAAATCTGCCAAGTGCGAAGACATGAGATCGAAACAATCTGAAAGGTTACTCTCAACTTCTCCAAAGACCGGCGATGACTGAACGATTCCGATGTTCATGGCTGAATGTTATCAGGAGTGATGCGTATTTGCAGACTGCTGTGGCTTCGCTTATCTGGTGAGAATGATCGTGAAACGACGCAAGAGATAAGAAGCAATAGGTGCGTATGTGAGAGTTATATGCTAGCATGTCCAGAGTGAACCAAATACGGGGATGGAGATGATTATGCTGCAAGTGGGCAACAGTCTATCTACAATTCGAGACATATTGGCGATACTTGCGATTGTCGTGGGTGGTACCTGGACTTTGTGGAAGTTCACACGAGAACGCCAACACTACGTCAGTGCGAACGTCAAGCTCAGCGTACAACATAAAGCAACTACCAAAGGTCGGACTTTGGTACGAGTGACCCTGCACATTCGCAATATCGGGAAGATCATTATGCGGCTCGACAGGGCTCTTGTTTATCTGCAGCTTCTGGAGCCGTGGGATGAGGAGTCTCTGAAATCGCTTGAAAGCCTTGATTCCGAGATACGTGATGAGGTGTCTCCTGTTGCCGAAGCGAACTGGGCTCTAGTGGATAATGGTGAGAGAGTCATCCATTTTGGCACAGGCCAAAAAGACATAGAGCCCGGAGAAGAGGATGAGATCCCCTTCGAGTTTCTTGTGCCTCAGGATACCAAGCTTATGCTAGTCTATGGTTACATCCGAAACTCTTCGAGACGCGGGTATTGGGCACTTGGGGACAAACGCGGAACAAAAGTTATAGAGTGGAAGTCGCAAGAGCTTGGATGGTCAAGGACTATGTACTACTCTCTTCCCGAGGAAGGAGCTGAGCTATCATGCAAAATCGGAAACAAGTGACGGCAAAACAGGGTGGAAGTAAGATGCCGCCGCCCACAAGACCAAGGCCACAAGAAACACGTCAAGCGCCTCCCAGAAGAGAACCTCGGCCGTCTCATCAACCCCCCCCGGGGCCGCAACAGAATACCCCTGCTCCACGCGAAGGCGAATAGGCAGAACCCTCGATGCTTTGTGATTTTCACAATGTTGCGTGTGCCAAAACGGCGCGCGTTCTCTGATACTATTATTGCCGCTTGATTCCTGGCCACGGCAGATGGGTACCAATAACGAGTGCGCCTGTCTCCTCCGCTCGGTTTAGAATCATCATCCGGCTCTCCACGGCATCTTCTGGATTTGTATCTCCGACAACGGGCCAATCG
>CAZKDW010000163.1:0-2981 GCA_964551625.1 uncultured Thermotogae bacterium
GGGAGCATGGGACCTCCGCAATTCGGGCAGATAGCGAATGCCAGCGTCGCAGGAATAGCTTCTCCACCAGGGCCAGTGGCAACCATCTGTATGGGTTGGGGGAGGGCCAGGGAGATGGGTTCATCCATCGTTAATTCGACGGTGATGTGATCGCTGAGATCGGAGAGATTGATGTCTCCTCCCAAGCGAATGTTGAGCCCATTGCGACTGATGGAAAACAACATGAAGAGGATGCCGAGCAAGGTGACGACACTTGCGAGCAGAGCCAAGATGATGACCAGACGGCCACGATCGGCGGGGAGGGCTGAGTTACTCATGAATTCTCCTAACGAGTAGCGTGGTTCCGTCGAGTCCTTGGACGCGCGTACGCTCACCTTCTCGTAGTGTCCCCTCTACGGAGTGCGCATTCCAGTACTCGCCCCGGAGTCGGATCACTCCATCGGGTTGCAAGGTGCGACGAACGATGCCGATGGTTCCGATCAAGCTCTGGATCCCTGTGAGTGGTTTCTTTCGCTGGATCATCAAGCCCTTGGATAACACGAAGAGTGACAACGCCGCCGACATGCCGACGACAGCAAACACTGTCCCGAGAGAAAGGCCGATGGATCGATCGGGGATGTCAAACAACGTGAGCGAGCCAATCAGCAATGCGATAACGCCGCCTGCAGTTAGAATGCCATGGGTTGGCGTAAACGCGTCTAGGATCATCAGTAAGGCTCCAAACAGGATGAGCACAACGCCTGTCGTTGTCACGGGCAGGATTTGCAGGCCGAACAACGCCAAGATGAGACATAAGCCTCCGACTGCCAAGCCAAATCCGATGCCAGGTTGGAAGAACTCGAAGATCAGTCCATAGAGTCCCAGGATGAATAACACATAGACAAGATTGGGATCTGCTAACAAACCGAGCAGCCGTTCGCGCAACGTGGGGCGAATGGTTCGAATCGTAACACCAAGGGTGTGAAGGATCGTTCCACGCACGTCGCGCCCCTCTAACTGACGGAGTAGATCGAACAAATCGTCAGCGACAAGGTCAATGACATTGGCTTTCAGGGCTTCCGTCGCGCTGATTGAGACGGAATCCAAGACGGCTGACTCAGCCCACTCTGTATTCCTGCCTCTTTGCTCGGCAATGGGACGCGCGAAAGCGGCAGAATCATTGGCAGCTTTCTCCATCGGTGTTGAAGTCCCGTCGGCATCCCCGTCTCCGCCGAGCAGGTTGATGGGATGGGCAGCGCCGATGTTCGTTCCCGGAGCCATGGCTGCGAGGTCCGCTGCAAGCGTAATGAAAGTGCCTGCTGACGCAGCGCGTGCGCCAGAAGGCGACACAAACACAACGATGGGGACGTTTGATCCCAGTATGGCAGCGACAATGTCGCGAGTTGATTGGTCGAGTCCTCCTGGCGTATTGAGCTCGATGATGATGAACTCTGCGTGGAGACTCTCTGCTTCGCGGATCGTCCGCAGGACAACGTCTTTGGACGCAGGATTGATGGACGATGCAAGCTCAAGGTGAAGGATTTCCGATTGCGCGAGGACCGTGCTCGTGAGAAGAAGGATGAAGGCAAGGCAAAGGCTGAGAAGTCTCATCATGCCCTCAGTATACGTCCATGAACAGAGAATCAAGAAGCCGCCTGCAATTGGAATCTACGGGGCGGTTAGAAACTTAATGGGCGCTAGTCACAACAAGCGTCGCCTTCTGCCGTGTTGTTTGTTTCGTCGCACTCGGTGATGAAGTTGAGGTAATCGCCTGGATCCAGGTCTGTATGGATGATGTTGGAATCATCTCCGCGGTCTGAATCGGCTTCAACCCAGATGGGGTCAGTGATCGTCTCTTGCTCTGCTACTGAATCAATTGCCGGAGAGGATGCACGTCAGAGCCAGGATTCAACGAGTTCTGCAGTCAAGTTGTATGGCTTTCCAGAAAAGCGGATGGCACCGCTACGATCAATGAGAAAAGCATGAGGGGTTCCGCCAACTCCGTAGGCTGTCCGTGTCGGCCGACTCAAGTCATGTTCATGAGCAAGGATGAATCCGTCATACTCATTTTCGGCGAAGAAATCCTTGGCTTCAGCTGGATCGCGATCAAGCACAACGATTAGGATAACGAGTCCTTCATCCTCAAATCGAAGTCGAAGTTCCTCAAGATGAGGGAGTGACGAGACGCATCCCGAACAGGTGAGAAACCAGAAATCGACGATGACGACCTGCCCGAGGTATGTTGAGAGTTGAGCGATGTCTGCGTCCAGAGTAGGGAGTGTGAAATCTGGGGAGCGGTTGCCAACCTCGTATCCTTCTGGAGCAGAAGTGAGCGCAACTGGAGGACGCGATGATGCCCCTGTATTGGAACTCTGCGCTGTTGTTTCGCTTTGTGGTTCTACCTCACTAAGATCGATGGTCTTTGTGACCATATGCGAAGCCCCACGATTGTCGATTACCACAAGCGTGACCTCAAATTGCCCAATCTGAGGGTATGTGTGCTCAACTGTGGCTCCAGATCCTGTAGTTCCATCACCAAACAGCCATTGAAATGAGGCAATGTCGCCATCGGGATCTGAAGAGAAAGTTCCGTCCAAGAGAACGGTAGTTGCCGCATTCTCGCTGATGCCGAACGCACGGAAAAACGCTACTGGTTTGGCATTATCGACTGTTTGGCCAATGGCCAGCGAAGTGTTTCCAACGAGTAGGCTGAGAAGAAAGAGAACGGCAATCCATCCAGATCTGGTCATTTCGTATTCCTCCAATTGACAGTCTTGATTCTAGCTCTTCTCAGCTGTTTTGTCTCTGCTGCGCCCCATCCAACCGCTCCGACAACGCCCTCAATCATAGAAGATCTCCGCTGGATACCCCGCAGTTTTGCTTGGGGGGGAAGCGGAGGATTCGCCGTAGGCGAATGGGCTTGGCGTTTGTGAGTGCTAGTTGAACATGTCAGGAGCAACCCTTACGTCGGGCAGCAAGTCGCGAACCCGCAGGGTTCGTTA
>CAZKDW010000164.1:0-2896 GCA_964551625.1 uncultured Thermotogae bacterium
TTATGACAGAACCACCAGTCAAAGCAATCATCGCCTGTGCGTTCCTTGGCAGTAGCTTGATCTGTTGGCGGGGGAACGATTACGTGATCATTCACCAGCTCGTTGTTGGGCCAGTTGGCGGGAATGGCGACGCCGTGCTTCTCTGACACTTGGAATCCTTTGACCATGCGAACGATTTCATCGATGTTTCGTCCGAGCTCCTGAGGATAGTAAAGAATTGCGCGAACGACGCTCTTTGGATCGACGATGAAGACAGCGCGGACCGTGTTTGTCCCCTTTCCAGGATGGATGATGCCCAAGTGATGAGCGATGTTCTCTGTGCCGGCGATGATGGGGAACTGAATCTCTACGTTCAGGTTCTCGCGAATCCAATCTGTCCACTTAATATGTGAGAAGACCTGATCAACGCTCATGCCGATGAGTTCCGTATTCAGCTCTTTGAACGTGTCGTACTTCTTCTGGAAGCCGACGAATTCTGTGGTACACACAGGCGTGAAATCTGCAGGGTGGCTGAAAAGAACGAACCACTTGCCTTCATAGGCATTCGGCAACGACATCTTGCCATGTGTTGTCTGGACATCCATATCCGGAAAACGATCGCCAATCAACGGAATGCTAAACTCATTCATACCTTCTCCTTTATTCGCTGAAAGAGCATGCCTCTTGGAGAGGCTACCTCTTAAAACTCCCTATTTGGGAAGGATCCTTACCAGTTTTCTCCTAGCAGTTCGAAATGAGCCTGTTCATGTGCACAGGCAGGGCAGAGGCCTGGTGCCGATGTACCTTCGTGGACATAGCCGCAATTGCGACATCGCCACGTCACGGTCTCAGGCTTGGTGAAGACGGTATCGTTTTCGATGTTCTTGGCCAATCCGAGATAGCGAGCCTCGTGCTGTTTCTCTGCGACGGCGATCGCGGTAAACACAGCGGCGATCTCTTCGAATCCCTCATCCTTGGCAATCTGAGCAAACCCTGGATACATAGTTGTCCATTCGTAGTTCTCTCCGCCAGCACCTGCTTTCAGGTTCTCAAGTGTGGTTCCAATTACGCCAGCAGGGAAGGCGGCTGTGATTTCGAGCTCTCCGCCCTGTAGGAACTTGAACAGCCTTTCAGCATGTTCCTTCTCCTGAGCGGCTGTTTCTTCGAAGATTCCCTGCATCTGTACATAGCCTTCCTTCTTGGCCTTGGATGCGAAATAGGTGTACCGGTTGCGAGCTTGAGATTCCCCGGCGAATGCTGTCAATAAGTTCTTCTCAGTCTGTGTTCCCTTGAGATTCATGGTGTGTATAGCCTCCTTTGGCTTCTCTGTTTCTTCAGGTCTGACATTCTGTGCAGTAGTAGGTCGATCTGCCGGCCTGCTTCATGCGAACAACGATTGTTCCGCAACGCTCACAGGGCTCGGATTCGCGGCCATAGACAGACAAGTGATTTTGAAATTCTCCTTGCTCTCCAACGGCCGGATGATAATCCGACACGCTATTTCCAATGGTCGTTCCCTGTCCGTCGATCGCATCATTCAACACCGATATAAGGTCTCTGTGCAAGCGAGAGAGTTCCTCGATCGAGAGAGAGAGGGTTTCTCTCGCCGGTGAGATACCTGAACGCCAGAGAGCTTCTGACGCATAGATATTGCCGATGCCTGCGATCTTCCGCTGATTTAACAAGAATGGTTTTATGGGAGAACGAGATTTGCTCGCCAGCTCAGCTAGCGATTCGATGGTGAAGGCAGAGCTCAATGGTTCGATTCCCAAATCAGCGGTGAAGCCCCTCCCATAGTGCTTGGCTGTGCCTAGCCGTCGAGGATTGACGAAGTACACACGTTCTCCAGAATCCAAATGAAGCGTCAATCTCGTGTACTTAGATTCTCGTTCGCTTTTTGTCAACCTTAGACGACCTGACATTCGAAGGTGAACGACAAGATCTCCACGCGCACCGAGGCCAATGACGATATGCTTACCACGGCGCTCGACAGACGAGATCTGCGCTTTCGCAAGCTTGGATCCATCAAGGTCGAGGCGATCGTCGAGGACCTCAGCACGAACAATCGTAGAGCCCACAACGGCTTGCAGTCCGCGCACGAAGATCTCAACTTCAGGAAGTTCGGGCATCGCGAACCTCCTTCGTCGGTTCGTCAGAGAAGGACTCCGTCCCTCTCTGGGTAGGTTGAATGGGTGAGTTGCTTGGAGAAGCTGCAGTTCGCAACTTCTCTTCGGTGTTCTTCGTCGGTTCGTCAGAGAAGGACTCCGTCCTTCTCTGGGCAGGTTGGGCGGACGAGTCGCTAGGGGACGTTGCTCCTGACAACTTCTCTTCTGGAGATCTCGACGGTTCGTTAGAGAAGGACTGTGTCCTTCTCTGGGCAGGTTGGGCGGATGAGTCGCTTGGAGACGGTTCCCGGGACAACTTTTTTTTGGCGTTCTTCGTTGATCCAGTAGAGGAAGTCTGCTGTGTCTTCACAAGGCACTTTTTGCATACGCCGTAGGCGTAGGTTCGGACGGCCTCAATGTGATGTCCTTCGATATGGGCTTCCAGATTACTTTCCTCGTCCAAGCCAACGTCGTAGACGGTATTGCAGATACGGCAGCGAAAATGGGCGTGGGGGCTGAGATCGGCGTCGTATCGAGAGACAGCGGGATCAACTGTGATTTGCAGAATCATGCCTGCCTTAGTCAAGGCCTGTAATGTGTTATAGACGGTAGCACGGGAGACAGATGGGAATGTCTCTCGGACGGCAACAAGAACCTGATCAGCTGTTGGATGTTTCTTTGTTCTTTCCAAACAATCCAAGACAGCCAATCTCTGAATCGTGGGAGTCAGTCCCAATTCTCGCAACCTGTCAGAGCGCTCCGTCTGTTTCATTTCAGACAAAGTATAACTTTAGATAATGTCTAAATCAAGA
>CAZKDW010000165.1:0-2864 GCA_964551625.1 uncultured Thermotogae bacterium
ACCAGCATGTTCGAACTTACCAATCCTCATTCCATTGAACATATCTCGCTTTCCGAGATTGCCGATCTGTTCCTGATTGCTCCTTGTACGGCCAATGTGATGGCCAAGGTGGCTGTGGGATTGGCAGATGATTTGCTGACCTGCACGGCACTGGCTACACGGGCACCCATTCTGATCGCGCCTGCCATGCATACGGCGATGTGGGAGAACGCGGCGACACAGGCCAATTTGGCAACACTTCAGGATCGAGGCATAAGCTTTGTAGGTCCTACCACAGGACGTTTGGCATCTGGCGGTTTCGGTGCCGGTCGTTTCGCGCCTGTGCTCGACATTCTCGGCACAACCCTTGCCTTGCTGGGAGCGAGCGGCGATCTGGCTGGACGCAAATTCGTCATCACAGCAAGCGGCACCCGCGAATCGATTGACCCCATCCGCTTCCTCAGCAACCGATCGACTGGGAAGATGGGCTATGCCTTGGCCGAAGCAGCCCGGGATCGCGGCGCCAATGTCAGCCTCATCTCCGGTCCCACCTTCCTGGAGCAGCCGTCTGGCATGTCCGTAATCCCTGTCGAATCGGCGGCGGAGATGTACGATGCCGTTGAAGAGGCCTGCTCGGATGCCGACGTGTTGATCATGGCGGCGGCGGTAGCCGATTACGCACCCGAGATGCGGGCGACGGAGAAGCTCAAGAAGGACGACGTCGATTTTGTCCTTCCCCTCAACCGCACCCAGGACATTCTCGCTTCCATTGTCGATGTTCCCATCCGCGTGGGATTTGCTGCCGAGTCGGAGAATCTGATCGAGAACGCTAAGGGAAAACTAGCCGCAAAGAATCTTGACCTCATCGTGGCCAATGACATCAGTCGCTCGGATTCGGGCATGGGCGCAGACAACAACGAGTGCACGCTCCTTGGACGTTCTGGAGAGATTGACGCGCTGCCCTTGATGCCCAAACGAGAGGTCGCCGACGGAATCCTTGACCGTATCGTCAAGTTGTTCCAGTCAAAGTAGGGAGCCCATGACGAAACCAACGCTTTCCTTCATCGGAGCTGGCACACTGGGCACTGCGCTCGCAAGAGCCTGCGCGATCGCCGGGTACCACGTTCTGACCATTCATAGCCACAGCCACGAGGATGCAAAACGAGTTGCCGGCACGTTGCGTCAATCCGAAGCGGTGACGAACCCAGCGGATACAACTCGAGCAGATATCGTCTTCCTGACCGTGCCCGACGATGCCATTGCCGCAGTCTGCGAGTCCATCGCTTGGCCAGCCTCTTGCAGTGTCGTGCATTGCAGTGGTGCCTTGTCACTCGATGTCCTGAAATCGGCAGCCAAGACCGGCGCGGCAGTCGGCAGTCTGCACCCACTTCAGACATTTGCCGCTGGTGCCGAGCATGCAGGTCGCCTCTCGGATATTTCCTATGCGCTGGAAGCATCCACTCCGAAGCTTCATGACACACTGCAGGATCTTGTCGTAGCGCTTGGCGGACGGCCTCAATGGATCGCCGGCGCGGACAAGCCGCTCTATCATGCGAGTGCCGCGATGGCGTCAAACTACCTGGTAGCATTACTAGGAGACGCATCAAAGCTGTGGGAGTCCTTCGGGCTCTCTCGTGAGAACGGAATGAACGCGCTGCTTCCTCTGGTGCTAGGCACGATTGACAATCTCCAGGATGTCGGATTCCCGGACGCTCTAACCGGTCCCATTGCGCGAGGCGACGTGGACACGGTACGCATTCATCTCGAAGCCTTGACAGCGTCCCAGCCGGATATCATTCAGTCGTATGCTGGCATGGGAAAACGCACTGTGGAACTTGGCTTGGAGAAGGGCACGCTAAGCGAAGATTCCGCTCGGGAAATTCGTGAGATGCTTGACGCAGCAACCCGTCCGGAGGCCTAGCCCATGAACGTAGCAAACACCCTGTCTGAGTTCAAATCCAGACGATCGCACCTCACAGAACCCGTGGGATTCGTCCCGACAATGGGCTATCTGCATGATGGGCATCTATCGCTGGCTCGCCATGCCATACCAATTGCGCGGGCTAAAGGAACGATCGATTCGGTTGCTGCAGATGGTTTGCATGCAGCCCTCGATAGGCAGATAGGAGGGAACGAATCATGAGAGTCACTACCGCCCAAATTCGAAAACTGAAACAAGACAAGGTGCGCTTTGCCGCGCTAACGGCTTATGACGTAATCACTGCCCGGCTCATTGATCAGGCCGGAATTCCTATCATCCTTGTCGGAGATAGCCTTGGGATGGTGGTCCTCGGATACGAGAACACGATTCCAGTGACCCTCGACGACATCATCCATCACACACGTGCTGTCGTTCGTGGCAGCAGCCATGGCATGATCGTTGCCGACTTGCCGTTCATGACCTATCACAAATCGCCTGAACAGGCGTTAGACAGCGCAGCACGCTGCATGCAAATTGGCGGTGCTCAAGCAGTCAAGCTGGAAGGTGGGCGCACCATGGCCCCGACGATTCGTCGCCTGACTGAATCGGGTATCGCCGTGATGGCTCACATTGGCCTCACGCCCCAGTCGGTCAATCAATTGGGCGGATTTAAGGCACAGGGCAAGACGAAGGACCAGGCCCTCAGCTTGATGGCAGACGCACTGGCTGTTCAGGAGGCCGGTGCCTTCTCTGTCGTATTGGAGTGCATTCCTGCAGCGCTAGCCAGCCTCGTGACTCAACGTTTGGCCATTCCTACGATTGGCATTGGTTCAGGACCAGACTGTGATGCAGAGATTCAAGTGGTCAGCGACATCCTTGGCTGGTTTACCGACTTTCAGCCAAAACATACTAAGCGATTCGCCCATCTCGCCGATGATGCCAAGGCTGCCATCGATCAATATGC
>CAZKDW010000166.1:0-2837 GCA_964551625.1 uncultured Thermotogae bacterium
GGCAGAGTGCTCCCCTTCGTCGCGAGGTCATACTTCACCTCTGATGTGACAACTGCTGTCCAGGCCTCCATTCGGTGGAGTTACTCAGTGAATCTAGAACCCCCGAGCGAACTGCTTGGAACCGCTGTCTGAGAGCCAACGAGGCCAGTTAAGCATTCGGATCTGGGTTCTTAATTCTTGCGTTCGCGGCTACCAAGATTCTGCGCCGGCTTCAGGCTCCACAACAGATCGCAGCCAACGGCGGCTCGCGAGTAGCCCGAAAGAAGCAATCCCCGCTATCACATTGCTGAGGGTCATTCCAATCCAGATTCCATCCGATCCCAGTTTCAGCGAAAAGGCCAACACATAGGCCAAGGGAATGCGAAGAATCCACAGTCGGATGATGCCAAGGATCATCGGCGGCACATTGTGCCCCGATCCTCTGTACACAGACTCTGCGACAAAGAATGCGCCTAAGAAGGGCATCCCGATTGCGAACAGCTCTAGGAATCGCGCGCCCTCTTGGATGACAGCGACATTTCCTGGCATGAATATCGAGATCAAGGGGAAGCGAATCAGCCACAAGAGCGCAGCTTCGACAGCAAGGATGACAAACATTGCCGCCAAGCCTTTACGCATGAGTTCTCGGGCACGATCCTTCAGATTCGCACCCAATGCTTGCCCAATCATTGTCGTGATCCCGATGCCCATGCTGTCTGTCACAATGAAGATCATCCCGAAAACACGATCGGCAATGCCGTATCCCGCCAGGGTGATTTCTGCGTTGGGCAATCTGCCAATGACCCACATCATGACGACATAGCCGAAGGCTACAGCCGACTGCCCAATTCCCGCGGGAAGTCCGATCTTCATTGCCTTGGTCATCCATCCCCAATGCAGGCGCAGCGAAGACCGATCGAGGCGAAGAACTCCCTTCCCTCGAATGAAGAGCAGGATAAAGATGGTCATGGCAACGGCTTGAGCACACACCGTGGCATAGGCAGCGCCCAAGATTCCCATCTGTGGGAACGGTCCCCACCCCAGAACGAGAAACGGATCAAGGACAAGATTGATGAGTAGGCCTGTGCCATTTACGAGCAGTGGCGTGACCGTGTCGCCGGTAGCTGAGTAGGCGTGGTAGAACATGCCTGGTAGAACCATGGTCGGGAGACCGAGAAAGATGACGGCAAGATAGAGACCGGCCTCGCGGGAAACCTGCGATTCCTGAATCAGTATTGACACAATCGTTGGCGCAAGGAGGAAGCCAATGAGCCCAAGAAGAACGCTGGCAAACACGGCAAACGTGAATAGTTGATTGAGCGCAAATCGCGCGTCATCTTGGCGGTTGGCGCCGATGTTCTGCGCCACAAGAGCACTAATCGCCGCCCCGCCAAATCCTGAAACAAAAGAGATAATGAACCACACAAAGGGCCACGAAATCTGAATTCCCGCCATGACAGCGCCCGCTTGATCCGTGGGAAGACGGCCAATCCAGAATGCGTCGGCCATGTTATACAACGTAAACAGAAGAGAGGAAATGACAGCCGGCCCGCCAATCTTCGCCATAGTGCGAAGTGCCGGGCCATGCAAGATCTCTGTGCGATCGGGTATGGGGAAAATGCGCTTTCTCATGAAACTCGCTAGGTAAGAAAAGTGGGTTTGTTGATCCGCGTCCGCCTGCCGTCCATCCTCGTGAAGAAGCAGACTATACCCTAGATGACTACAGGAAGCAGACGTAGTTGCGAGAAAGGCAGAAGAGAGACCTCGCGGGCCACGAGAACGACCCGCGAAGAAGCTGTGTGTAAGAAACTACAAGATTGTAATCGGCAATTGGGCACGTCCTAGCGCGCCATCATCGTCAATCACATACAGTGTGACGAAATAGATTCCAGCGACGGCGAACGTGTGTGAATACTCGCTATCTGCCGATGGACTACCCGCTTGGTATGCGCCATCGCCGAAGTCCCATGCCACATGAATGATGCCTCCATCACTGTCCGAATCGACCGATTCATCAAAGAATGTAAGCGGGCTGCCCGCGCTTGCCGTCGCCTGCTGAAGGCTAAATCCCGCTAGCGGTGCAACGTTAAGAACCTCAACGTTGAACACGTAGGATTCAGATTGAGCCCCATCGTTGTCAATTACCGACAGCGTTACCGTGTAATTTCCACTGGCATCATAGACGTGAGACGGGTTCAGGTCATTGGATGTGTGCCCATCCCCAAAAGACCATACCCAGGAGGCAATCGCCCCGTCGTTGTCGTACGAAGAGTCAATAAACTGCACCAGGGTGCCCTCTGGATCATCTCCGAATTCCGCAGAGAATTCCGCCACAGGCTGTTGATTTACAACGGTAAGAGTCAAGGCATCTGATACTGATGATTCTCCCGAATCGTTTGTGACTCGTAGTTGTAGTGAAATTACACCATCTTCAACATAGGAGTGCTCAATCGTGCTTTCGATGGATGATTCATCGAAGATGCCATCGCCGTTCAGATCCCATTCGTAGAGAATGATCTCGCCCACACCAGGCAATGAGCCTGAGGCATCCAACGTGATCGTTTTCAAGGTTTGCACGCTATCTTGGGACAGGATCAGCACAGAACTGAGCAAGAGAGGTTCCCCAAACGTACCACCTCCGCCCATAATGGAGATACCTAATTCACTTTCTGTCTCCTCTGCTGGGTTCGATTCGCTCGCTTCAATCAGGGAGGGAATGCCGGATATATTCCCACTATCCAAATTCAGTCGTACACCTGCCATTGCAGTTACGCTGATCCCCAGAAGAACCAGGATTAAGAGAGAGTATCGTTTCATGTTCATCATAGCTCCTTCAGACGATTCAGTATCAGGCTTCC
>CAZKDW010000167.1:0-2836 GCA_964551625.1 uncultured Thermotogae bacterium
GCGGAGGGGGCGGGATTTGAACCCGCGAGACCAGAGGTCTGCCAGTTTTCAAGACTGGTGGATTCGGCCGCTCTCCCACCCCTCCATTCAGGGTGAATTATACGCAACAAAGGCGATTACGAAATGGCGGATGATGAATGTTCAATCGTTCCGCCACCGAGCAAGCGATTGTCATCGTACAAGACAGCCAGTTGGCCGGGCGTTATCGCGCGTTGTGGTTCATCAAAGATGAGTTGGAAGCGGCTCTCTGATAAACGCTGGAATGTCGCTGGTACGGCGGGCGATCGGTAGCGAATCTTGGCGAGGAGCGTCATTCCATCTTGTGGCGACTTGCCGGTTAGATAGCTAGCTTCGTAGGCCGTGAGACTGGAGCGAAGTAACGCGTCATCTGGTCCAACAATGACGGCGTTAAGCGTTGGATCAATGGCGATGACATACACCGGCTGTTCAGCAGCGATTCCCAGGCCTCTACGTTGGCCAATCGTGTAGTGAGGCAGCCCCTTGTGTGTCCCCAATTGGTTGCCTGCTTGGTCAAGAATGGGTCCTGGCATCAATGACTCAGAGGGGAACAGGAACGATGTCTCTCCCTCCACTGCAAAGCACAGATCCTGTGACTCCGGCAACCCTGCCGCGCTGAGGCCTGCTTCTCTGGCAAGCGTGAACACCTCGTCTTTCGTTAGGTCACCAACGGGGAACGCGAGTTGCGCGAGATCGTCTTGCTGCAGTCCATAGAGAAAGTAGGTTTGGTCCTTGTTCGCATCCGCCCCGCGCGCTAGCCCGAATGTGCCATCTGGATCAACGATCTTACGGACGTGATGACCTGTTACGACAAGATCGAAACCGTTCTTGCGTGCATAGTCCAGGGCATATCCGAATCGAAGGTATCGATTGCAGCGGCCGCAGGGATTGGGCGTTTCGCCGCGGCGGTATCGATCGACGTAATCGACAAGAACTCTCTCGTAAAACGCTTCGCTGGCGTCAATCTCCAGATGAGGGATCGCTAATTCGCGAGCAGCCAACGCTGCGGTATCTAAGGCGCAACACTTCGTCTTGCCTGCATAGTCAGGTGCTTTGGGAAAGGACCAGAACCAAAATGTGATTGCAGAAACATCGTAGCCACTTTGCTTGAGTAGCAGTGCAGCTACAGCACTGTCCACACCGCCACTGAGGCAGACGAGGGCTCGCTGAGGCATCTATCCGTCTTCGCCGTTGAGCGGCACCATGCACAGGAACTCGAAGATATCCTCACCGGTGTTGACGAATTGGTGCTCATCATTGGGAGGAACGAGGGCAAAATCGCCTGGGACGATCGGTTGGCTGCCGCCAGCGAATCGCACTTCGCCTTGCCCTGATAAGACATAGACCTCATGTTCCCAAGGATGGGTGTGATAGGGGCTGCACCCGCCCTTCCCCACGGTGAACTTCCGCATAGAGAAGTTCGGTGCGCTATTGTGAGGGCCTACGAGAACGCGTTTCTCGACGTGAAGGACCTTCTCTCCGTCGTGATAGATGCGGGGTTCGACGCGGCTACTACGGCCGATGGTAACCATGGTTCTCCTTTTCAAACTTCTGACTCTACTAGAGCGGCGCAATGATCAACGGGACGAGCATCTCATCTTCTGTCAGTCCACCATGCATGCCGCGAAGAATGGCGGCATCGGGATAGTCCTGGAACACGCCGTGTGTCCCCGTGGATAGTAGTGCCAAATCTCCAATTCGATGCTCCACCTGCCGGTGAG
The DNA here is from genome assembly GCA_964551625.1 of uncultured Thermotogae bacterium. Classification (GTDB taxonomy): domain Bacteria; phylum Bipolaricaulota; class Bipolaricaulia; order UBA7950; family UBA9294; genus SPBW01. Next base: position 1,740 of record CAZKDW010000167.1, read on the forward strand.
GTGAACGGATCCCGAGGAGGCCGGACTTGACCATCTCATCCGATTCAACACAAATCAATCCATCATCGCGAGGTTTGTCGAATGCTTGACGGATCGCATCGGCTTCGCCTTGGCGCGCATACAAGTACGAAGCGCGTGGCTCTCCCACTGGCGGCATGAGCAGGGCTCGACGGGCATCGAATTCACCATCAAGCAGTAGATAGTCCTCGGGGCGCATGGGGACGAATCCGTGATCGGCTGTGACGATGAGCAGTGTGTCTTCCATCTGTCCGACAAGTCCACGGCGAATAGCATCATCGACTGCGCAAAACTCGGCGCGATAGGACTCCGAGTTTGGCCCCAGGCCATGCCCAACCGCATCCAATCCTGGCCAGTACAACGAGACAAACGTCTTGTCGTGGCTCGCTTGGAGTATTTCTCTCGTCTTCACCAACATATGAGGCAAACTCGCTGCCGAGTGTAGGTTGGTGCACCCGCGGTAAAGGGCCGTCGACAGGCCGCTGTTGGCAATGAATGCAGGAAGAACAGCGTGCGCAGCGATCCCTTGGACATCCAGTTGTTCATGCACAGTTGGCAGAGGGATGACCGCGTCTCGATCGAGTCCGATATCAAATGCACTGTCATTTCGTGAATTCCCGATGGTTGAGAACCGAATCATGTTGGTGATGCTTGCTGTTTCTCTCAGATAGAGACGATAGCCGATCATCCCATGTTCAAGTGGTGTGAGACCCGTGCTGAGTGACGTGAGCGCGGCGACTGTAGTAGAAGGATAGACTGACGTGATAGGTTCCTGGCATCCCGTCTCCCCTAATTCCTTGAGCGCGGAGTTGGGAAACTCTTTGAACAAGGTCTGCGCCTTGCGATATCCGAACCCGTCGAGAACAAGGAACACGATGCGCTCGTATCCACGAAAAGGATCTCCAAGCTTGGTGATCGGCGAAGAGTCGCTGGGGAGCTCGAGAATAGAACTAATCAGGGACGGAATGTTGGAAATACAGTAGCCCTCATAATCTGGGAACACGACATTCTGCCCTTGGCCAAAAGGATTGACACGACCTAACAATTGCTGTTCGATAGAATTGTCCATGACGCGAAGA
>CAZKDW010000168.1:0-2818 GCA_964551625.1 uncultured Thermotogae bacterium
CTCATTACCGGAACGGCAGGCAATGAGGAGATACTTATCGGCGAAATTGATGGCCCCTATTGTGTGGGCTCATCGATCGCGCTGGAAATCACTGCTGGGGCAGGCATATCCTTCCCCCCGATCAGCGGGCCCGGCTTGTTCCTGGCAGATCAGGAGACAACCTTGCGGGTAACTAGCAGCAGTTCAGGTTGGACTCTGAGTCATTCCCTAGACCTGACGATTCCCACTGGGGCATGGGCTGAGACAGTAGAAAGAATGTTCCTATTGACTATGTCCCCATTCGCTGCATTGGAAGGGACAGCAGACATCCAGGTAGCCTACACACTGAACCCCAATGAAGAAGATTTTGGTGGCCTGCCTCAGGGGGACTATGTGATCGGCATTACGTTTGTTGTATCCACGGACTAATCTCATCGCTCTCCAGAAGCCACAAAATGACAGGAGCCAGATCATGACAATCAGAAGAGTTCGAGCGCTGTTTCTCATCCTTGCCGTTGTGACAAGTGTGAATTTGTGCGTCCTCGGTGTACGTTGGTCTCCAGCCGAGCTTGATCTGGCTCAAGATCCGGGTACTGAAGAGACCTATCAGCTGCTGCTAACCAACGACTCGGACGAACGCGTCACACTGACAATCTATGTCGGTGATTGGCAACGAGATGAAAATGGGATCAACGATTTCGGTGTCCCCATGAATGGCGCACGCTGGGAGTTCACACAGGCGTTCTCCTCCGGTGATCTTGTGGAGCTTCGCTACACAGTTCAGTTGCCAGATGAAGGCAGTGTCGACGTGCAAGGGACTTTCCGCTCGTGGTCTCCCCAGATGATTGAATCGATTGTCGGTGCCGAACAGATCTCTTCATCTGCCATCGAGCAGCCTGATCCGTACGTATCTAGCCTGTGGACAACGATTACGCGCTCTGTCGAGTCCGTTGATGCCGATGGCATCGCATCGATCGTCCTTACACTTCGCGTCGGCCTTGACTTTGAAGGTCTCACAATCGAAGAGACCTACGCCCAAGGAATCCAGATCATAAGCTTGGATGCTGCCGGAGGTTCTTTCGACACTGTGAACCGCTCCAATGCTGATTGGATCAGTCTATCTCACCCCCAGGTCACCCTCGATCCAGAGGAGAGCCGGGAGATCGCGATGACAGTCACCATGCCTCCGGACTATTCAGGCAGCTCTTGGAGCATCATCTACGCCGAGAGCCGGGTTGTCGCTACAGGAGATGGCTCAGGAACGCAAATCCTAACCCTCGCTTCAGTAGGGATGAAGGTATTCACTACGGCTCCGGGAACCGAGGTTATGGCTGGAGAGGTCACCTACGTACGGGAGCAAACAACCACGCCATTGGCAATATCTGCGGCATTCTCCAATACTGGGAATGTACAGCTGGTTGTGAACAGCAGGCTTCAGATCATCGATCAAACAGGCGAGGTCGTCCGAGATGTAAGATTCTCTGAGTACGGTCGAGACTACTTCCGGATTCTGCCTGGCAGCCAGCGAACCATCACCATAGCTGACGAAGCTGACATGCCGCCACTTCCCATCGGTATCTATCAAGCCATCTTCAGCTTCGACTTTGGTGGCGATAGCGACATTGCCGGCGTGCGCGCCTTCCGAGTGAAGTAGTCCTGCGCATTGGTTTCCGACACACGTCACTCGGCAAGGCCACACACGTTCTACGTTTTCAGCCGCGCTGCAAGTATTCTGCCGCAGGAGGATGGAGAAAACTGAAGCAAGAGATTCAGAGATCTTGCAGACGAGTCCTAAGTCGTGTATTCTCCGCTCTTCATCCGTGTTAGCGGAGTCGTCGAACAGGATGAAGGAGACGGCTTGCTCGCGCAGTTATAACGTAGGAGTGATTCAGCGAACTGCTGGCGCTTGATGTCTAAGACCGATGAAACTAAGGAACAATGGTTTTGTAGGTCATTGATAAATGAATCGAGATACCGCAGGGAAAGTCCCTGCACAGTTGTACGTATGTTAAAGATGCAGCGGACGGTCCGCTGTAGTGGTCAAATATCCTCAGCGAGAAGCATTTACCAAGGCAAACTGCTCGAAAGAGTGGGGCGCAAAGCTACGGACCTTCTAGGCAGAGCTCGTTACTGAGCATTGTGATAAGGGCAAACCAGAGGTGACTCTGGGACGCAAAGCTACGAGCCAATAGACATTCTTGTGTATTGGTAGTCGAGTTGCCGCAGCGCCTAATGGTGGCCGAGTCGCTAGATGCACTCATATACCCATTAGGAGGTGCTTTCAATGAGGATTCTTAAAGCTTTTGGTATGACAATGTTGGTTGCAGGATTGGTTCTAGGTTTGGCAGTCGCAGTTACAGCGGCATCCGATTCGGTTTTCGTGAATGCTTCATTCACGATTCCGTCATGGATCTCACTGTCTGTCGTCGGAAATGGCGACGTCGGCTTCGGTTCTATTGCCGGTGGCGGCGGCTATGCAGGCGACAACACGACTGACCTTCGTGTATTGAGTACAACCAGTTGGTCAATCACAAGCGCTATTCAGTGGTCCAACCCGGCAACGATCGTTCCCGTCGGCGCCAGTACCACAGTCATCGAAACCGCTCTTGGGATTCCGTATAACACCAGCGGAACTTGGGGAATCTCCAGTCCAACGGTCAGCTATACGATGAACATCACGGACGACGACATGACTAGCCTGCCTGTGGGCGACTACAGCTTGGTCATTCAATATACAGCCACAACGGACTAGTCCGGAGGCGAGTACATACCAAGAAACGTTCTGTGATAGAGGGCGGGATTACCGCCCTCTATTTCTTTTTCACCCTATCCTATCTCG
>CAZKDW010000169.1:0-2799 GCA_964551625.1 uncultured Thermotogae bacterium
TCGATGGCGATTGTTGGCTCGGTGTAGGTGTAGGCAATCGAATGACATCCGGACTCCACGGCGTCGGCCACGATGTCGCTGGCGGGAATGCGATCGCCTGCGAGCTGTCCAGCATGGGCGCGGGGATATTGCGAGATAGCATGATTCTGGCAGTAGAGACAAGTGAAATTGCAGCCGACTGTTGCGATGGAGTACGCGCGTGTGCCTGGATAGAAGTGAAACAGCGGTTTCTTCTCGATGGGATCCACATCGCGAGCAACTACGCGCTCATAGACGAGACTGATCAATGTGCCCGCATCATTTCGTCGGACATGGCAGATGCCGCGTTCGCCTTCGGCAATGATGCAGCCATGCGAACAGAGACGGCAATGCACGCGGTTTTCGCTAATCCGGTCATACAACAAGGCTTCGTGCATAGCATTCACCGCCGTATGCTAGCACACGGCCTGTGAAGAAAGAAATCCTCTGCTTCCTGTCGTACCATCAATGCATGTCCATTCTGCAAATTGAACAATTGAGCAAGGCGTTTGCTGCCGACATCTTGTTCGATCCATTCTCAACCCAGGTATCGCCCGGCGACCGTATCGCGCTGATCGGTGACAACGGTGTGGGCAAGTCCACGTTGCTCAAAATCATTGCTGGCGTGGAACCTGCGTCTGAAGGAACCGTCCGCCTCATCGGAGAGGTGCGAACCGGCTATCTATCTCAGACCGTCCGTCTTCAAGGCGAAGGCACGCTGAGAGAAGCCATGGATCACCCGTTTGCTCGCCTTCATGAAGTCGAGCGCGAACTACGACGGCTGGAGCACGCCATCGCAGATGGCGCGCTCGATACGGAATCCATGCATCGGTATGACGATCTGCTGCATGACTATGAGCGATCCGGTGGATATGAGATCGACGCACGGATTCGAGCCGCCCTGATCGGCGTGGGATTCACACTAGATCAATTCGACACCCCTCTTCGTGTTCTGTCCGGGGGAGAAGAGGCACGCGCTGCCCTAGCCCGAGTTCTCTTGGAGGCGCCGGACTTACTCATGCTTGATGAACCAACTAATCACCTCGACTTCGCGGCCCTGGACTGGCTGGAGGATACGCTGCTCCAATTTCCCGGCGCACTGATTCTTGTCTCACATGATCGCCATCTCCTTGATCGTGTAGCCAATCGAACGTGGGACATGGCTTTTGAGGAAGTGACTGTTTACGCAGGCGGCTACACCAAATCGCGAGCCCAGCGTGACGCGGATCGGACGCGCCGAATGTCTGCCTATGAGGACCAAGAAGAAACCATCGAGAAGTACAAGGACTTCGTACGAAGACACAAGGCAGGACAGAAGGTTCGCCAAGCCAAGGATCGCGAGAGGAAGCTAGAACGCATCGAAAGAACACGCATCGAGCGTCCCAAGGATGCCAAGAGGATCTCTCTTCAGATCAATATGTCAGCGCCACCAGGCAAGAAGGTCTTCTCAGCCCGCGATCTCGCCATTGGGTTCGATCAACCGCTCTTCACCGTGCCTGAGGCCGACATTTATCGAGAAGAGAAGGTCGCCATCATTGGGCCTAACGGATGCGGCAAAACAACACTGCTCCGAACGATTATCGGCGAGCATCCGCCCCTGTCTGGAACATGCGAGCTAGGACACAATGTTCGATACGCCAGCTTCAGCCAGCGGCAGGAGGGCTTGCACGGGCGTGACCGAGTGATCGATGCCGTCTTGTCTCGCGCTTCGCTGACGATTTCCGAAGCGCGTGGATTGCTTGGCCGCTTCCTCTTCTCCGGTGATGAGGTCGAGAAGAAGATGGATGCCTTATCAGGGGGAGAGCGAAGCCGCGTGGCCCTTGCCTTGCTTTCTCTCATCGATGCCAATTTGCTCTTGCTCGACGAGCCGACGAATCACCTCGACCTGGCCAGTCAGGAGATCTTGGAGCGTGCGGTCCAGGACTATCCAGGCACTGTTCTTCTTGTCTCCCATGACCGTGCTTTGTTGGAAGCCGTGACAACCCAGGTGTGGGTTGTCGAAGATGGAGAGATCCGCGTCCATGCTTACGGATACACCGAGTTTCGCCGGCGGCGCGATGAAGCGCCAACACAAGCGAAGAAGGCTGTCGCCAAGAATAAAGTAGGAAGACAATCGGCTGCCCGCAAGCCCAAGCGGAGCACGGCATCAGCACGTAACAGCGAAGTTAAGCGCCAGACACTAGAAGCAGACATCGAAGCGCTGGAACAAAACATTGAGGGCATTGAACTGGCTTTGGGAGCAGCCAGCGAAGCTTCTGATGCTTCAAGGATATCCAGCTTGGGGATCGAACATCAGAACGCTCAAGACGCTCTCAAGACGCTCTATGATTCGTGGAATGCGCTATCTGAAGCAGCATCGGAGGATGCCTCGTGACAATCATCGCCGAACGAGTCAGACAACTCATCGCCACACTTCCGCCCCACGTCACGTTAGTAGCTGCCGCCAAGACAAGAAACGCTGAAGAAGCCTATGCTGCAATCGATGCCGGCATTCGCGTCATTGGACACAACTACGTTCAAGAAGCCCAACGTATGATCGAACAGCTTGGGCGTCAGGCCGCGACATGGACCTTCATCGGACATCTTCAACGAAACAAGGTCAAGACAGCTATCGGCCTCTTCGATAGCATCCAGACTGTTGATTCACTCCGTCTCGGCGAAGCCATCCACAAGGAATGCCGCAAGATCGGACGCGTCATGCCCATTCTCATTGAGATCAATGCCGCTCGCGAACCACAGAAATCGGGCGTACTTCCTGAAGATACGGAAGATCTGATTCGC
>CAZKDW010000170.1:0-2785 GCA_964551625.1 uncultured Thermotogae bacterium
TCGATGACATCGGTAATGAGATCGGCGCGTTCCATGCCCAGCATGTCGATGCCCTTCTGGATGATTTCACGATTGGCGCCTGCTGCGAAGGATTTGTCCTTCCATTTCTTGTTGACCGATTTGACCTTGAGGTCATCCAGGCTCTTGGACGGGCGCACGAGGACGCAAGCCGTGATTAGGCCAGTGAGTTCATCGATGGCAAACAGGACCTTCTCCATTTCATGGGTAGGTTCGACATCGGTGCAGATGCCCCATCCGTGTGACACGATGGCATGGATGTAGTCTTCAGGCCAATCGTTCTCTCGCAAGATGCGCTCGGTTTGCTGGCAATGTTCTTCGGGATAGCGCTCGTAATCGAGATCATGGGCCAATCCGATAATGCCCCACTTCTCTTCATCTTCGCCGCGTTTGCGGGCCATGAATCGCATGACGGCTTCGACGGTCAATGCATGCTTGATGAGCCGATCCATCTTGTTGTATTCCTTGAGCAGCGCGAAGGCTTCTTCGCGCGTTGGATGTGGCATGAATCCTCCTGTCGGTTCTCGTTCTTCCGTGAGCACAACTCTACAACGCTTGCCAAGTGCTGTCCATTGCATCGGGTGTTGCGCCTGCACGGCGATCGCGTAGAATCCGGCCAACGTCAATGGGAGGCATTACTCAGCTATGGAATGGGGCACCTTCTTCACACTGTTCCCGATCGGGATTGCTATTGGATTCATTGCAAGCCTGTTGGGGTTAGGCGGAGGCGTCTTCATGACACCGCTGCTGTTGCTTGCTGGCTTTGTCTCCACACAACCCGATGCCGCAGGCACGAGTGTGGCCGCTGTCGTGTTCACAGGTGTCTCCGCGTCGATTGCCTACTTCCGTAGAAAGGTGATTGACTTCCGCATTGGCCTGTCCTTCATACCAACGGCGATTGTCGGTGTCTTCCTTGGCAAATACATTATTACTTCAGTCAATCCCTCCTGGCTGACCATCGCATTTGGCGCGTTTCTGATGTATCCCGTGGGCATGATGTTGTTGGGGAAGACACCCAAAGATGCCAAGGCGCGGCTGAAAGGATGGTCTTCAGGTCCTCGCTACTACGTGCTTGTGGCCGTCATCGGCCTGGTAGCCGGTGTGGCAACCAAGCTGTTCGGCATTGGCGGTGGTACGGTGTTCGTCCCTTCGTTGGTGGTGCTGTTGGGCATTGATATGATCACTGCCGTGGCCACCAGCCTGTTCGTGATGGTGCCGATTGCGCTGATTAGCGCGATTACCAGCTGGACAGCAGGAACGTTGCATTGGGCGTTAGCCTTGCCTCTTATCCTTGGCATCATCATAGGCGCTCAGATTGGCCCTCGCGTGGGCAAGTCGATCTCCAAGAAACGGCTGCGCCAAATCTTCGGCATTGTGCTGCTCTATGCAGCCATCAATATGATCATCAAGGGAATCAGCAGTCTGTAGCTCAAGCCCCAGTCTCAGATAAGAATGACGATGCGAAGCTCAGAGATTAGTCGCTTGTTGGATGTCCCAACCCAAGATCTGCAAACGCCTGCTCCATCTGCTCGTCAGTCAAGTAGCCGTGGTGCCACTTGGCTACGTCTTCCATGAAGGAAACGCCTTTGCCAAGCAGTGTGTGAGCGGCAATGACCGTAGGTTTCCCCGACCCCTTGGATGAGAGGAATGACACGTACGCGTTCATGATCTCCCCATAGTCGTGGCCATTGATCTCGTGGACATTCCATCCGAAAGCGCGGAACTTCTCAGCCAAGTTGCCGACATCCATCACATCGTGTACGCGACCGTCAATTTGGCAGTCATTCCAGTCAATCATCACGCACAGGTTGTCGACCTTGTGATGGGCAGCGGCTGTGGCGGCTTCCCAAGGCTGACCTTCTTGAAGCTCACCATCAGAGACAAAGCAGTAGATGCGCGAGTCGCGTTCTGCCTGTTTTGCGCCCATGGCCAGTCCTAGGGCTACGGACATCCCATTGCCCAAGGATCCGCTGCAGGATTCGACGCCTGGAATGTTCCAGGCTGTAGATGGGTGCCCCTGTAACATGCCTCCCAATTTTCGGAACGACCACAGCTCATCGCGATCGAAGTAGCCGTGATCAGCAAGGATGGCATAGAGGATAGGGCAGGTGTGGCCGTTGGAAAGCACGAACCGATCTCGCTCTTCCCATTGAGGATTGCGCGGATCGTGGCGTAAGTATTTGTAATATAGCACTGTGAGTAGATCGGCCATGCCCAGAGCGCCTCCTGGATGGCCTGACTTCGCTACAGTCACAATCTTGAGGACATCTCCACGAAGCTGATTCGCCTTGGCCTTGAGTGCTTCCATATCCACGATTCCACATCCTTTGCCCGTCGTCTTTTTATCATACTCACTCGTTGCGGTGGATGGTAGAGAGTACCATGTCTTGGAGAGAGGGGGAACCATGACTGGATGCATCTTCTGCCAAATTGCTGCCGGCGAGCTACCGGCGAGCTTTGTCTATCAGGATGACCGTGTGAGTGCGTTTCTAGACATCCAACCCGTCAATCCAGGGCATCTTCTCGTTGTCCCTCATCGTCATGCAGAGACGTTGGGGGAGCTGTCTCCAGATGTTGTCGGCCACATGATGACAGTGGCGCAGCGACTTATGTTGCGCCTGCACGACGCCGACGTGCGTTGTGAGGGCATCAACCTCTTCCTTGCTGAGGGAGCAGTCGCAGGGCAGGAAGTGGACCATGTTCATTTGCACGTGATCCCCCGATTTACAGGGGATGGATTCGGGCTGCGCTTTGCTGCCGATTACGG
>CAZKDW010000171.1:0-2780 GCA_964551625.1 uncultured Thermotogae bacterium
ACTAGCTCAGCTTTACGATGTCGCTGTCCCCGATTGGCCCGGTGAGATTGCGTTCTACCAGCGACTGATTCATCAAGTCCCCTCCACGCATCCGGCGTCCTTGAGATCGCCTGTGGCACTGGCCGGGTTACCGCGCAGCTGGCTGGCCCGGATGCCTCACTCGTCGGCATTGACCTGTCTGACAAAATGATCACCTTCGCCCAATCGAAGACCACGGAGGCGTCTCCTATTCAGTGGCTGCGGGCTGACATGCGATCCTTCGAGTTGTCCCGAACCTTCGATCTGGCTCTTGTACCCGCCTACTCCTTCCAACTGCTACTTACGGGCTCTGATCAGACAGCCTGCTTGCGTCAGATTGCTCGCCATCTTAAGTCTGACGCCTGTCTCTCCCTGCACTTGGAACAGCACAACGCCGACTGGCTCGCGTCTCTGCCGTCGCACAAATTCACTCCGTTTGAAGCATCAGGAGAGACCTCGCATCCGAGCACAGGACAGCGTATCCGCGTGTCCTATGCCTGATCCTATATCGCAGATGCCCGCAGCGTAGCGGTGACCATTCGGTATGAGATCATCGAAGAGTCTGGCGCGATTGCCTCGTGCATCGATCGCGGCCCTTTGCACATGTACTGCACATCTCGCCACCGACTTCAGGGGCAACTGGCAGAAGCAGGCTTCAAGGCAGAAGGCGTCTACAGCGACTTTCTCAACACACCGTACGAGGAAGACAGCGAAGAGATCCATCTGGGTTGCGCGAAAGAACTAGGATTACTCGACGTTCTTATCCCTGTTCCCATCTGTCTTTTCGATCCCTCTGGGAAGATAAGCTATTGACTCTCGACCTTCTCCAGTCTTTGGCAACCACCAAGTTTGTCGACCGCGTGGCGGCATGCGATTGCCAATCCCCTGTTTGGAACGTCACTTTCGCTCTCACCTCTTGACAAGCCACAGAATTCACTCTATAGTGACCGCAACATGAAAGAAGCAATAAGTCTACGAATGAGCGCAAGCAATTCGACCGGCTTCGGCTTCTTTTGGTATTGGAACAGCGCCTGATCCTCGTTTTATCTAGCAAGTAGCTAGCAAAAACGAAAAGGTCGGGCAAGAAGACTGCGAATTTTCGCGGTCTTTTTTCTTTTTGGCGTGGAGGTTCAATGGAAAGGCATAGGTCAGGAATAGGAACCCGCTCGCGGGCAGGACGTGGGGTCGCAACGCCACGAGCGGGTACAACCAGGCGATTTGAAAACAAATCGCACATTGTCCTTGCGGACGCAGCAAGGATACATCGTAAGGAGCTAAAGTGAAACGCCTACCTCTCGTATTGATTATTGGACTTGTCATTGGAACGCTTGCTCTGTCTGTAGGAGCAGCAACACTCAAGATCGGCATTACCAAGATTGTCGAACATCCCGCCCTCGATGCCGTCGAGCAGGGGGTCATTGACGCTCTCACAGCAGCAGGATATGAACGCGATGTGGATGTTGAATACCTGCTAGCCAGCGCGCAGGGTGACTTCTCGGTAGCAATGTCCATCGCGCAGAACTTCCTAGACCAAGGCGTCGATTTGATCGTCGCCATCGCTACTCCTACGGCACAAGCAGCTGTCGAGGTATTCCGAGGGACCGGCATCCCCATCATCTACGCCGCAGTCACAGATCCTGTGGGATCGGAACTTGTACTAAGCGCAACAGATCCGTCCGGAAACGAGAACGTCACCGGCGTGTCTGACATGATCCCCGTGGCAGCCCACCTCCGTCTGCTACTGGACCTTTCGCCTGACATCGCCCGGGTTGGCATGATCTACAACCCGGGTGAGGCGAATTCGGCGCTTCTGACGGATATGGCCATCGCAGCTGCCGTCGATATAGGGCTTGAGATTATTACTGCCACAGCGGATTCAACAGCCAATGTTCAGATGGCAGCGCAATCTCTCGTCGGCCGAGTCGACGCATTCTACGTAACCACAGACAACACGGTTGTATCAGCCATCGACTCCGTCTTGGCAGCATCCGAGGAGGCTGGCGTTCCGTTCCTGATGGCTGATCCAACCAGTATCGCGCATGCAACACTGGCAGCGGGGTTTGACTACTACGAACACGGACTGACTGCGGGAGCCCTTGTCCTGCAAGTGTTGTCAGGAACCATGCCCAACGAAATTCCAGTGACTTATCAGCCGAATGCCGAGATTCATTTGAATCTTGATCTGGCTGCAATGATCGGATTCGAGTTCCCAGTTTCAATAATCGAACAGGCTGCTGCCATCTTGTATGGCGGAACGATTTTCAGCAAATAGCCCTTCCCAACAGGAGGAGAAGCGATGGTTAGTCTTCTGATTCACGCAGTCGAGCAAGGACTCGCCTATGGGATAGCAGCTCTCGGGGTCTTTCTCACCTACCGGATCTTGAAGTTTCCCGACCTCACCGTCGATGGAAGCTTCGTGACTGGTGCTGCCGTCGCTTCTGTTCTCCTTGTTCGTACGGGCATCGATCCCTTCACGGTGCTGCTGGTGGCGTTTGCTGCCGGCAGCCTGGCGGGGTTGATCACCGGATTGCTCAACACGCGACTGGGCATCACCAATCTACTGGCTGGCGTCCTCACCATGATCATGCTGTATTCCATCAATCTGCGGATCATGGGTCGCCCAAATCTGTCCCTCCTGCGTGCATCGACAGCGACACGCATCGTTTCCGCAGCTTGGTCGCCGCTGGGTAGCCTGGCAGTGCTTGTTTTCATTGGACTGCTGACCGTGGCGATCAAGCTCGGGCTCGACTATTTCTTGCGGA
>CAZKDW010000172.1:0-2767 GCA_964551625.1 uncultured Thermotogae bacterium
GAATCGGGAAGGCGCCGACATAGCCCACTTTGTTCGTCTCAGTCAATGCACCAGCGATGATTCCGTTCAGATAATAGACCTGATAGAAATCGGCCATGAAGGTCATCATATTGGGGGCGCGCTTGTATCCGGAGGCATGTCCAAAGATGACGTCCGTGTGATTCAGCGCAGCGTCCAGTGTTCCGTCCATGAAACCAAAGCTGGTCGTAATGACGACGTCACAGCCATGCGTTGCAATCAGGTCCTCGATAACCGGCCCTTCTTGTCCTTCGGTCACAGATTCAACATAGAACGTATCTGCCCAAGGCAATGCTTCGACAGCCAGGCGACCTTCGTTGTGAGCATAGCTGTAACCATAGTCCCCAATCGGGCCAACATACACGAAACCAACAGTCATTTTTGTACCCGGCTCATACGCTGCAAATGCTGCGCCAGCGAGTACAACAACAAGAGCGAGTGCTGCAAACAGTGCGAATCGCTTATTCACTCCTACCTCCTTAAATCTGTGTCCTTTGCGTTTGGAATTCCCAAGCCGTTCGATTGAACTTACGGATGCTATGTATCAACCACCTCCAGCTAGTCTTCTCCTCGTGTATAGGGCAATGTCAGAGCAGATGGTGCGCCCATCCGCTTCTGAAGCGTACCTCGCGACACAACTATCAATACGACAATAGCGAGAATGTAGGGCATCGCCTTAAGCAACTCAGGCGAAAGCCATGCCTGTAATCTGAAAGACAACACAAACAACCCCGCAAAGAAATAGGCTCCGAACATCCCTGAAATCGGATTCCAGAATGCGAAGATGGTGAGCGCAATGACGATCCATCCCATGCCCGCCGTCATCCCGTCTGTCCATGACGGCCTGTAGGCTACAGACAGATAGGCGCCAGCGATCCCTGCGAGAACACCGCCAACCATCACACACAAATAGCGAACTCTGGCCACGTTAATGCCGAGAGAATCCGCAGTCGCTGGATCTTCGCCCACAGCTCGAATGCTGATGCCAATGCGGGTCTTGAACAGCACAAACCAGAGCAAGATGGCCAGGCCGATACCGATATAGACCAATAGGTTCTGATCTTGAAAGATGGCAGGCCCAAGAACGGGGATTTTCTCTAATAGAGGGATCGATATTTTGTCCAGGGTGTGCATAAGTGGACGTCCTTCGTAGGAACGCCCGATCACGCCGGACAGCCCCAATCCAAGCATGGTCAGCGCCAGACCGGAAACCACTTGGTTGGCCCGCAGTGTCACGCTGGCAAAGGCGTGAATGAGTGAGAACAAACCTGATACCACGCCTGCAGCAAGAACGCCGAACCACGGGTTGCCTGTCTGGCTAGCGACGGCAAACCCAGTCAAGGCCCCGACAATCATCATCCCCTCGACGCCCAGATTGAGAACGCCTGAGCGTTCGGCATAGATTTCACCCAGTGTGGCCAGCAGCAGCGGCGTTCCATAGGCTAGCGTCCGACTAATCGTTGAGATCACCCAAGATTCCCAGCTCATGCTGTCTCCTTCTTGGTTCCGAATCGAACCCGATATCGAACAAAGATCTCACTACCGATCAAGAAAAACAGAATGAGTCCATTAAACACATTGACCAGCTGGAACGGCAACCCAAGCGATATCTTGATCACATCGCCCCCTCGCATGATGACACCAAATAGGAACGATGTCAGGATCACGGCCAGGGGATTCCTCCGAGCCAGCCAAGCAACAATGATAGCCGTGTATCCGTAGGACAATGCGATACTCGACGGGTTAAATAGCATATGGTGAATCCCAGCCACCTCGCCCACACCGGCGACACCAGCTAGCCCGCCTGAAATTACCATCGCCAGAACCGTGATCTTGGTCTGGCTAATGCCGGCATATTTGGCTGCATCTGGGTTTTCGCCGACAACACGGATTTCAAACCCGACCCGCGTCTTCTTGACCACAAAATACATGACAGCGGCAGCAACCAGTCCAATCGCAAGTGTCGGCAGGTGAATTCGCGTTCCGCCCAACATCGGCAGGAAGGCTGCTGTTGGGAATCTGTCTGTGTAGGGGAATCCTCGCTGCGTCAGGCCCTTCCAGGGACCGAGGATGAGCCAATGAACGGTGTAGATAGCCACATAGTTAAGCATCAACGTGGTAATCACGTCGTTGATCCCAAGTTTCGCCTTCAATATCGCGGGGCCGACGCCCCACAAGGCTCCGGCAGCAAACCCTCCGAGGAACATGGCTGGGATCAACCAAGGTGAGGGAATTCCTGAGAACAGAGCGATTCCAGATGCAGCTACTGCGCCCATAAGCAACTGGCCTTCAGCTCCAATGTTCCAGAACAAGGCTCGGAAAGCAACAACCAACCCAACACCGATCACGAGCAACGGAATCATGCCGCGAACGGTTTCAGTCAAGCCAAGACGACTGCCGAACGCACCCTTAATGATGTAGCCATAGGCACGTAGCGCAGATACGCCATAGAACTCGAAGAACAGCCCGGCCATGACAAGTGCAAACAGAATGGCGATCACTGAGATGGCGAACACTGTCAAGCCTGACGGTGAAGGTCGCCGATCAATCTGAATCCATGCAGGCGTCTTCATCATGATGTCACCTCTTCGCGATGCGAGCCAGCCATCATGAGACCGATCTCCTCCAGGTTCGCTTCTTCTGCAGGCACAATGCCCATGACCTGCCCTTCATAGATCACCAACACGCGATCTGAAAGCTGGAAGACCTCATCGAGATCCTCGGAGATCAGTAGAATGCCGGCTCCGCG
>CAZKDW010000173.1:0-2674 GCA_964551625.1 uncultured Thermotogae bacterium
AGCAGGCCACGGAGTGCATCCGGAAAGATCGTGAGAATATCAAAGCGCATGACTCATCAACCTGTCTTTGCTAACCCATAGAGTCAACGGCAACGATCGTATCTCACAGAGGCACAGCGCTCACAAAGAAAGGCGAATCGTCGGTTGATCATCCTAAGAACTTCCCTTCTTCACAATCTTGCGCGGGCAGGTTGCCTTCCTGCCTTCCTCTGTGTCTTCATGCCTTCGCGAGAGATTGCTTCGTGCAGTATTCTAGCGCGAAGCCCTGTCATCATCCGCCAATGACTCGTTAATGTCAGTCCATGATCTCGACGACGACCTCTCGACCAATCCCTTCGGCAACAGTCTCTAAGAATGTGCGCAGTGCACCGATGGTTCGACCACCCTTTCCTAGGACCCTGCCTCGATCTTCTTTCCCAACATGCAAAAAGAAGATGTCCACCCGCTCCGTTTCAATGCGGTCGATCTTGACCCCTTCGGGCTGTTCGACCAGCGAGTGGACAAGGAATTGGCAAAGGCGGAAAAGCAAAGGCTCCTCCTCGTGCGTCAGCTAGGCTTCTTCTTTAGCAGATTTCTCTGCTTCAGCTTCAGGAGCTTCTTCGGCAGGCGTTTCCTCTGCTGCGGCTTCTTCAGCAGGAGCTTCCTCAACAGGAGTTTCTTTCACTTCTGCTGCCGGTTGCTTCTTGGGCTCGTCAGCCTTCAATTCCTTGGCTTCGATGGCCACGGTTTTGCCGCGCTTCGCTGCATCCCATGCTGCCAAAACGCCGGCATTGGAAAGGATATTGCGGGCAGCTCGCGTCGGTTTGGCACCTTCAAGTAGCCATTTCAACGCAGCGTCTCCATCGATTTCAAACGTCGGGGGGTTCGTCTTCGGATCGTACGGTCCCAGGTCGGCGACGACTTTGGCATCGCGCGGCTTGCGGCCATCAAGAACTACGACTCGGTACGAAGGCTGTCCCTTCCGTCCCACTTTCTTCAAACGAATCTTTGCTGGCATACCTCACCTCAAACTTCTCTGTCACTCAAACGCGCGGATTCACTACGACAAACCCATCGCGTCAAGCGGGTTTTTTCCTTTGTTTCGGCGTCCGCCGATCATCTTCAACGCCCGTTTGGCTTCCGAAAAACGTGCCAATACACGATTGACATCCCGAACTTGGGTTCCACTTCCACGGGCAATGCGTTTCTTACGACTACCCCCGATTATAGAGGGGTTCAGGCGTTCTTCCAGGGTCATTGACCTCATAATGGCCATCGCTCGTTTTGTCTCGCTCTCATCTTCTGTTCCTGCCACGTTTTTCAGCTTCGACGCTCCGGGAAGCTTTTCAAGGATCGATGACAGCGGACCGAGCTTTTGCATCTCTTCGAGCTGTTCGAGGAAGTCTTGGAGAGTAAATTGGTTCTTTCTCAACTTCTGAACGAGGCCCTCTGCCTTGTCTTGATCGAGCGTTTGTTCGACCTGTTCAATCAAGGTAAGCACGTCGCCCATCCCCAGAATCCGCTCGGCCATACGTTCGGGATGGAAGGGCTCCAATCCATCGAGCTTCTCGCCTGTACCAACAAACTTGATCGGACATCCAGACAAGTGGTGAATGGAGAGGGCAGCGCCACCTCTGGCGTCACCATCCAGCTTGGTAAGGATGACGCCCGTAAGCCCCAGTTGATCATGGAATGCCGATGCAATGTTGACAGCTTCTTGCCCTGTCATGGCATCAGCGACAAGCAGAATTTCCGATGGCTTGGCCACACGAGCAATCTCATCAACCTCAGCCATCATGTCTTCGTCGATCTGAAGTCGGCCTGCTGTATCCACGATGACAACATCGCGCAGATGGGATTCGGCCCAATCGAGCCCGCGTGCTGTGATTTCTACGGGATTGGCATCTGCAAGAGAGAAGACGGGGACATCGGCATCTTTTCCCAGTGTTTGCAGCTGTTCGATGGCAGCCGGGCGATAGATGTCGGCAGCCACGAGCAGGGGCTTGCGGCCTTCCTTCTTCAGGCGCACAGCCAGTTTCGCCGAACTCGTCGTCTTCCCGGAGCCCTGCAATCCGACCATCAGCACGACAGCTGGCGAACGAGAGAGATCAAGCGGAGCCCTCTCTCCTCCCATGGTCGCCGTCAGCTCATCGCGAACGATCTTCACCACCTGCTGTCCGGGAGTTAGGCTCCCCAGAACCTCTTCGCCGATGGCTCTTGCCTTGATACGCTCCGTCAGTTCCTTGACGACCTTGTAGTGCACGTCAGCTTCGAGGAGCGCAAGCCGGATCTCACGCAATCCAGCGGTAACATCGGCTTCTGACAGCGAGCCCTTGCCTCTTAATTTCGAGAACAGGTCCGTCAGTTTATTGGTTAGGCTATCGAACATCTGAAACCTCCATGGATCAGCGCCGCAAGCTCCGTTAACGTCGGGTACAAGCCCCGACGCTACGAAAAACAAAGCTAATTCTACAGTTCCGTGAGTCGTATCGCTTTGTAGCGTCGCAACCTGTGTGCGACGTTGCTCTGTTGTTGCGCGAACATCTTCGTCGGGTACAAGCCCCGACGCTACGAAAAACAAAGCTAATTCTACAGTTCCGTGAGTCGTATCGCTTTGTAGCGTTGTAACCGCCTGCCTTCCCTTCGGGCCTGTCTGCCAACAGTGCACAGGCAGGCGCGGGCAGGTTATGCGACG
>CAZKDW010000174.1:0-2662 GCA_964551625.1 uncultured Thermotogae bacterium
AGCTGCATCTCGATACACTGGATCCCGTTCAGAGCCTCCCCATTGGTAAGGAATTCGATGGGTTGTGTCAGGTATCGAAACACAACGCCTTCGTCCTCAGCCTCGATAACCTCATGACGCAGTGCCGGCATCTGCTCCGCTGTACGCCGATATGCCACGGTAACTGCAGCACCCAGTCGTCGTGCACATCGCGCTGCATCCATGGCCGTGTTCCCGCCGCCGATGATTAGGACGTGCTCTGGGAGTGTTGGGCGCTCACCGTCATTCACCCGACGCAGGAAGTCGGTTCCTTGAATCACGGCGCTGTGATCTTCGCCCGGCAAGCCCATCCCACGCGTTCCCCATGCGCCAAGACCCAGAAAGACAGCATCGAAATCCCGCTCCAGTTGAGCGCATGAAATATCTGTGCCCAGACGCATGTTGTTACGGAACGTGATGCCCATGCGTCGCAGTACATCTAATTCTCGATCAATCACAGATTGGGGTAATCGGTACTCGGGAATGCCGTATCGTAACATGCCGCCCATTGCAGGCATTGCATCGTAGATCGTCGCATCATGCCCATGCTGACGCAAGAAGAAGGCGGCACTCAGTCCAGCAGGACCACCACCGACAATGGCAACATGCTTGCCTGTCGATTTCCCAACAGGCGGCACATAGTCATACCCATGATCAGCAAGGAATCGCTTCATGTGGCGAATCTGCACTGGTTCTTCAGCAATTTCTCGACGACAAGCATCCTCGCAAGGAGCCGGGCATATCCGCCCAAACGATGCCGGAAGCGGAAGGTTCTGGTAGAGGATCTTCAACCCATCAAGGTAGAGGCCATTGGCCGTAAGGCTAACATAGGCTTGGCAGTCAGTCTGTGCCGGGCACGCTGTTCGACAAGGCGCAATACAATCTCCCCAATGATTGGACAGCAACAGCTCCAAGGCTGCCTTGCGAACAGCCTCTGCTTCGGGCGATTTGGTTTGAATCGACATGCCCTCCTCAATGGGAGTAGAGCAGGACTTGAAGACACCCTTTCCTTCGATCTCGACCACGCAGACTCCGCATGAATCAAAGGGTTCTAGTCGCTCCTCAGCACACAGCGCGGGGATATCTATGTTCTCACGGCGTGCTACATCAAGAATCATCTCACCGACGTGGCCATCCACCTCTTTCCCGTTGATTGAGATTTTCATGCTGTCTTCACCATCCCCGTTTCGATTGTAATCGCGCCAAATGGACAGACCTGATAGCATCGCCCACATTGGACACAGGTCTCAGGGTCAATCACTTGATACGCCCCATTCCCTTGGGAGATAGCGCTCGTCGGACATCCCTTTAGACAGAGCTTGCAATCCTTGCACGCTTCTGGTTCGATCTCGTATCGAAGCAGTGACTTACACACCTTGGCAGGACATGCTTTGTCGACGATGTGTGCAATGTACTCGTCTTTGAAGTAGCGTGCCGTCGTGAGCACAGGATTGGGTGCTGTCTGCCCTAGGCCACAGAGCGAGTTCGCCTTAACCTTCTCACTCAGGTCGATGAGTGCTTCGAGATCCTCAAGCGTGCCATCTCCGCTGCTTATCTTCCCAAGCGTTTCCAACATTCGCTTGGTCCCGATTCGGCAGAACGTACATTTTCCGCAGGACTCTTTCTGCGTGAAGTCCAGGAAAAATCTGGCAATATCAACCATGCAGGACGAGTCGTCGAGGACGATCATTCCACCAGATCCGACAATGGCTCCCGTCTTCTTAAGCTCTTCGTAATCCACAGGCGTATCCGCCAATTCAGCAGGGATGCATCCGCCCGAAGGGCCACCCATTTGAACGGCTTTCAGGGGTCGATCATCGAGAATTCCGCCACCGATATCGAACACAATCTCGCGAATGCTCATTCCCATTGGAACCTCAATCAGGCCGCTGTTCTTGATCTTTCCTGCCAACGCGAACACTTTGGTCCCGCGGCTCTTCCCTACTCCATAGGCAGCGAAGGCTTCGGCTCCATGCCTGACGATCCACGGCACATTGGCCAAGGTTTCCACGTTGTTGATACATGTCGGCTTCCCCCACAACCCCGATTCAGAAGGATAGGGCGGACGCCGCCTGGGCATACCACGACGTCCCTCAATGGACGCGATCAATGCCGTCTCTTCTCCGCACACGAAGGCACCAGCACCTGCCTTGATCTTGATGTCAAAGGAGAAATCTGAACCCAAGATCTTGTCACCCATGAGGCCGGCACTTCGCGCATCTGCAATCGCTCTCTCAAGGCGGGCAATCGCCAGCGGATACTCAGCTCGAACATAGACAATGCCGTACGCTGCGCCAATGGCAAATGCAGCGATCGCCATACCCTCAAGTACACGATGTGGGTCTCCTTCGAGCACGCTTCGATCCATGAATGCGCCAGGATCGCCCTCATCGGCATTACAGATGATGTACTTCTCAGGTCCCTGTTCGCGCTCAGCAAGCGACCACTTCAATCCTGTGGGAAAACCGCCGCCGCCACGCCCGCGCAGGCCAGACACCGTCATCATCTCAATGACATCTTGGCGCGACATTGTCTCAAGAACTGAGGCTAGCCCTGTGTATCCACCTTGCTCGCGATAGGCATCCAATGATTCGGGGTCAATCCGCCCGCAGTTTTCCAAGACGATGCGCACTTGGCGTGACAG